>CAKZOQ010000396.1 GCA_937136445.1 uncultured Gemmatimonadota bacterium | reverse complement strand
CTCGGGCTGGACGAGGCTCACGGCGCTGACGTTGGCCAGCGCCCGGCTCCGCTCCTCCCAGACCCGCACGTTCCCGGGATTGGCGACATTCTTCCGCACGTCCCGGACGGTATTCCACTCGAAGAGCGCTACCAGCTCCTCGGGCTCCTCGTAGGGGAGGGGGTCCAGCAGGACGGTCTTCACCACCGAGAAGACGGCGACGCTGGCGCCGATGCCCAACGCCATGGTCAGGACGGCGACGGCCGCGAAGCCCGGGGCACGTCGGAGACGGCGGGCCGCTCGACCCAGGTCCCGACTCCGCCGGCCCGGGGCGAAAGTCGCACCCAACCCACGACCGAGGCGCCGCACCCCGAAGTGCGCGGCAAGCCCCAGGGCTTCCCGGACGTACCAGAAGCGGGCTCCGCCCGGCCCCCGCTCCCACCGGCTCAGGAACTCCTCCTCCAGATCGGCGAGAACCGTGCGGCCCAGCCCGTCGTCGGGAACGATCCAGGCCAGCAGCCGGCGAGCCCAGGTCGGGGGGCGGGGGCTCACGAGGCCTCCAGGACGTCGTCCAGCCCCCGGGAGAGCGCCCGGAAGGCGTCCCGGGAGGCCCGCAGCGCGCCGAGTCCCTCCGCCGTCACCTCGTAGCGTCGCAGCATCCCGCTCCGGTGCCGGTCGGTGGGCTCGTCCTCGCTCCACGCCACGTACCCCTTCTCCTCCATCCGCTGCAGGGTGGTGTAGAACGCGCCGCGGGACACCGTGCGCTCCGCCCGGGACTCGATCTCCCGCCGCACCTCCAGCGCGAAGGCTTCGTCCCTGCGCTGGAGGATGGCCAGGAGCACCATCTGCTCGAACTCGCCGAGGAACTGGTTGGGACTCATTCGACCTCCCTGATCCGGACGCTGCACACATTGTAGACACTCTAGCCTACAATGTAGACGCCCCAGCCGCCAGAGAGGTTTCAGACGGCCTTCCCACCCCCTTCCCTGGCGGACGGGGCGACGTGGAGGTCAGGCGGCCGGGACGGGCTCCGTCTCGGACCGCCTGCGGCGACCCTCCTCCTGGCCGAGGGAGCGCTGCCGCTCCACCTCGTCGGCCAGGGAACTGCTGAAGAGCTCCTTGTTGTCGTCGAACCACCGGCTCCACGCCTCGGCCTGGAGATGGTCCCGGAGCGTGCGCTGATAGCTCTCCCACATCTGTTCGTCCAGCGCGCCCACGCGGTACTGGTAGACCAGATTTCCGAAGTGGCGGAAGGCCGCGGTCATGTAGGAATCCCAGCGGAGCCGCTCCGACGCGGTGAGGCCCCCGGGATCGGTCTCCGCCCGCTCGAGGAAGTCGGCGAACTCCGAGTCCCGGAAGGAGTGCTCCAGGAGCCGGATGGAGTTCTGGACCATGGAGTTGAAGGAGGCGGCCCGAACGGAGGTCGTGTTCTGGCGCATCTGCTGCGCCAGGTACACCAGCGAGGTGACGACGCCGAGGGCGCCGATGAACTCACCCAGGTTCCCGAGAATCTGGAAGATGGTCATGGATCGGTGACGGGGCGTGCGGGGAGGCGCGGCGGACCAGGGGGTCCGTCGTCGTGCGCACGCTCCCTCTCAGGAAAGGTAATGATCCAGCCAGCTACGTCGACGTGGACGCTCGTACCGATGCCCGTGTCGGGATCGTGACCGCAGGCTACCTTGTCCCCGGCGCCCGCCCGGATGAGTTTCTGAGCCATGTCCTCCCCCTGCACCCTCTTGCGGACGGTCCTGGTCCCGCTCCTGGCGCTGGCCCTCCCGGTGGGGACGGCGGCGCAAGAGGCCCCGCTGGGCCCACTCACCGCCGAGGACGGCAGTCCCCTCCACCGAATTGCCCTCACCCCGGCCGTGGAGGGTCCCGACCCCGTGGCGGATGGTCGATGGCGGGCGGAGGTATGGATGGGGTATTCCAACATCTTCGAGCAGGACTCGGCGCAGACCCACGTCCTCTTCCTGGACATGGAGCGGCTCATCACCACCTTCACCCTGCGCCGGGGCCTCACTCCGGATCTGGAGGTGGGGGGACGGCTGACGCTCGAGACGACCGGCGGTGGCGTCCTCGACGGCTTCATCTCCGGCTGGCACCAGGCGCTGGGCGTCGGCAACGCCAACCGGGAGCGCTTCCCTTCCGACGCGTACGTCCAGCGCTTCTCCGACGGGGGCCGGGTCCGATTGGACGTCCCGCGCAGGACCTTCCACCCCGAGGATCTGCGTCTCTTCGCCAAGTGGCGGTGGCTGGGGGACGACGCCACGGACGAAGCACTCAGCGTCCGCGGGGTGGTGCGGATCCCCACCGCAACGAACGACGCCGGAGAGGAGCGGACGGATCTCGCGGTGTTGCTCGCCGGGCGGACGCGCTGGGGACCGACTCGCCTCCACGCCACGGCCGGGGTCTCGACCCTGCGGGCCCGTGGGAGCCTGGAGGGCATCCTCCGCACCAGCTCCTGGTACCTGACCGTCGGCGCCGAACAGCGTCTGGCGGGCTGGGTCAGCGCCCTGGGCCAGCTCTCCCTCTCCTCCCCGAGGGTCCGGGGCTTCGAGAACTCGGAGATCGGCGGGGCCCCCATCAATCTGGTCCTGGGATTCGCAGGACGTCTGGGCGAGGGGTGGCAGTGGGAGGCGAGCTTCCAGGAGGACGTACCGCCCGACACTCCCTCCGTCGACTTCACCCTGGGGGTGGGTCTCCGTCGGACCTTCTGAGGTCCTGGAGGCGGCGGGGCGGCCGGAAGAACCGGACGCCCCGGCGCCGCACAGGTCCCTCCTATTGCTGACCCGAGTCGGCCCGGTAGTCGTCGTGGCAGGCGCTGCAGGTACTGCCCACGTCGCGCACCCCGGAGGCGACCGCGTCGGTATTCCCGGCCTCCGCCGCCTGGTGCAGCGCCGCCGCGGCACTCTGGAAGGCCTCCAGCTTCTCCTGGAAGCCTTCGGCATCCGTCCAGATGACCGGGAGTGCCCGCGTGGCGTCCCCTCCGGAGCCCTCCGGGAAGATGTCGTGGGCGAGCCCGGAGAGGGTCTCGAGGGAGCTGGCATGGTGCACCACGTGCGACGGGAGGTCCACCCCGCCCCCGGTGAGCAGGCGGAGCGCCCCGAAGTGATAGCGGATGCCCTGCATGACCGTGGCTCGGTAGTTGGCCTCCGGAGACGCCTCCTGCGCCTGGAGAGCCCCAGGAAGGAAGCCCCCCACGAGGAGGGCGAGGGCGAGGGCCAGAGGCACGGCTGTCAGAGGTCGGAGGCGCGGCATGGAGGTTCTCCTGGGTCCGGGTCGCAGCAGGAGGTCGCCGGATGCCCCGGCCGACCGTCGAAGGGCGCATTCTGCCGGTGCGACACGGCCTGGGGCAAGGGGCTCGCGCGTGCTGCGGGAAGGCCCGTGCGGCGCCCACAGGCGCTCCCGACCGGCGCCCCCCCCATCGCGAGGACAGAATCAGGCCATCTGCCCTCAGGGAAACCGGTGGGAACCCCAGCCCATCCCGATCCCGCCGAACACGAGCAACGGCAAGGTACATGGCAGGGCGAGCGGGGCCACCCTCGCATCCAAGCGGCGGGTGAACGCACGACCCGTCGTTTCTTCAACCTTCAACACATGTTGTCAAGTCGGGCCCGTGTTTTATGTTCGTGTGTTGCGGGAATGTGACCTGCTGGCAGACCGCCGTTACGTCAAGAGAGTCGGTGGCCGTGCTGTCGGGGTGGGATGGGAGGATGGACGTGAAGCTCCCGCGACGCCTCTCTCACCACTCCGACAGGAGCACCCTCATGAGACGTAGCGCTACAGGCTTTTGGCAGGGGCTCGCCCTTGCCACAGTACTCGGCCTGATCCCGCTTGGCGCGTCTGCTCAAGCGCAGGTGGGAACCGTCACCGGACAGGTTCGAGACGCATCGACCGCCCAGCCCATCTCCTCGGCCCAGGTCCAGATCGTGGCCACCGAGCAGGGCGGGCTGACCAACGCCAACGGACGTTTTCTGATCAACAACGTCCCCGCCGGCTCGCAGCAGTTGCGGGTCGTCGTCCTCGGCTTCGGCGAGCAGACCGTAGATGTACAGGTCCAGGCCGGCGAGGTCACCGAGATCAACGTGAACATGGAGTCCGAAGCCATCTCGCTGGACGAGCTGGTCATCACCGCCACCGGTGAGCAGCGGACCCGGCAGCTCAGCAACAAGATCACCCAGATCGACGC
>CAKZOQ010000395.1 GCA_937136445.1 uncultured Gemmatimonadota bacterium | reverse complement strand
TCCGCCGGCGCTTCGCCGCCGCACCCTGCCATCGCCAGGAGAAGCGCGCCCACCAGGCCCACACCTGCCCACTCCGCCCTACGCCGGGTGGCGCTCATGGGATCAGCCTCCGCGTCGCCCCGATCTCGTACTCCTCCGGCGGCGTGGCTCCCAGGAGGTGCTCCACGAAGTAGTCCCAGCGTCGTCGCATCATGTAGTCGCTCCATTCGCCGTAGCCGTGGCGGGCGTTGGGCAGTACGAGAAGGTCGAAGTCCTTGTTGGCTTCGATGAGGGCCTCCACCACCAGGTAGGTGTTGTAGGGCGGCACGTTGTCGTCCATGCCGCCGTGGGCCAGGAGGAGCTTGCCCTGGAGGTTGCGCGCGAAGTTCTGGTTGGCGGCCTCGTCGTAGTTGTCGCCCTCCCCCGAGGGGTCCTCCCGGAGGAGCCCCTGGTAGCGCTCCCCCCAGTCGTCCTCGTAGTTGCGGTTGTCGTGGTTGCCCGACTCCGAGATGCCGACCGTGAAGAAGTCCGGGTATCGGAAGAGGGCGGCCGCCGTGGCGAAGCCGCCTCCCGAGTGGCCCCACATGCCCACCCGGTCCAGGTCGATCCAGTCGTGTCGCTCGGCGAGCTGACGGATCCCCGCCACCTGGTCCGGCAGCGTGTTGTCGCCCATGTCGCCGTAGTAGGTGTCGTGGAAGGCCTTGGAGCGACCCGGCGTCCCCATGCCGTCGATGGCCACCACCACGAAGCCCAGCTCCGCCAGCGCCTGGTGATCCCGGCGATTCGTGGAGAAGGCCCGGCCCCGCACGCTCCCGCTCTGCGGCCCGGGGTAGATGTAGTCGACGATGGGGTAGCTCCGGGTCGAGTCCATGCTGGAAGGGGTGAACATGAGGCCGTGGATGTCGGTGACGCCGTCCCGTCCCTTCATGGTGATGGGGGTGGGCGGACGCCAGCCCGTGGCCAGGAGCCGTGACATGTCGGCCTCCTCCAGCGTCCGGACCAGCTCGCCGTCGGCCCGTCGCAGGACCGTCGTCGGTGGGGCGTCGGGGGTGGACCAGGAGTCGATGAAGTGCGCCCCGTCCGGCGCCATGGAGATCTCGTGGTGGGCGTCCTCGGGGGTGAGGAGCTCCTCGCCGGAGCCGTCGAAGCCGATGCGGTAGAGGTGTTCGAAGTAGGGGTCGCGGCCGTCTTCCTTGCCCTGGCCGGTGAAGTAGATGGTGCGCTCCTCCTCATCCACCCGGACCAGCTCCACCACGTTGCCGTCGCCGGTGGTGATGCGGTTCTTCAGCTCGCCGGTGACCAGGTCGTAGAGGTACAGGTGCACCCAGTTGTCCCGCTCCGACCACCAGATGAGCTCGTCGGTCTCAGGGAGCACGTACCAGTTCTCGCCGGCGCCGGCGTCGCCGATCTGGGTCTCCGAGGTCTCGTGGAAGAGGGTCCGCACCTGACCGGTCTCGGCGTCCGCCACCCGGACCCAGGCCTCCTTGTGATCCCGGCTGCTGGAGACGAAGGCCAGGCGACTCCCGTCGGGATACCAGAGGAGGTCGCATAGCCCGGGGCCGCAGCGCACGTGGTCCGAAACCATGGACCGATGCACATCCGGCTCCATGTCGAATCGGATCACCTCCGGCTCGTCGCCCTCCTCCTCGCCCAGGTCGACGACCAGCCGCTCGATGCGGAAGACCACGCTGTCGCCGGGCACGGGGTAGGGCCACCGCTCCACCACCGGCCGACCGACGTTGGTGGTGGCCAGGACCATGTCACCCACCCCCCGGGCGTCGTGGCGGAAGG
>CAKZOQ010000394.1 GCA_937136445.1 uncultured Gemmatimonadota bacterium | reverse complement strand
AGTGCTCGAAGAGATCCTCGTCGTGGGGGTCGTCCAGGAGGAAGGGGTAGGTCCGGGTGCGCTTGGGCTCCTCCCGGGTCTGGCGGATGACCGGACCCTGGGGAATGCGATCCTCTGCCGGCTCGGCTCCTCGGCCCTCGGGCACCAGGAGGGAGAGCACCGTTCCTTCCGGGGTCCACTGGACCATGGACGAGGCTCGACGCCCCTGCCAGCCTCCGGCCTCGGTGGCCAGCGTGGCCAGCACCCGGTCACCGGAAAGGCTCCGGGTCTCCCCGGTGGCGGCCTCCGCCACCCAGACCTCGGTGTGGCTCGGGAGGTGGGCCAGGAAGGCGATCTCCGAGCCGTCCGGGGACCAGGTGAAGTCGCTGGCGAAGGCCCCCTCGGGGAGCTCCACCTCGACGAGCTCCCGCTCCTCCAGGGAGTAGAATCGGACGTCCTGGATGCCGTACGTGTCCAGTCGCCAGGTCCGGTCGGTGCGCGGACGCAGCTCCAGCATGGCCAGCCGGTACGTCTCCCGGGACATGAGCTCCAGGGAGGAGAGCTCCGTCTCGTCGGTGATGAGGAAGTGGACCCCGTCGGGGCTGGCGTAGCTCAGCTCGGCGTAGTTCTTGTCGCTCCCCAGGATCTCGGCGATCTCCGGCGGCGGCACGATGTACTCCGGCGTGTCGGGATTGACGGCGGGCGCGTCCTGGGCACCCACCGGTGCGACAGCGGGAAGGGCCACCAGGACCGCCAGCACGGCGGTGCGGAGGAGGGAGAGGAAGGGGCGGCGGAGGTGGGACACGTCGGGCTCCGGGTGGTCGAGGAGGGAGTGGGGCAGGGTCATCAGAACGGCTTGGTGTAGGCGAGGACGCCGGCGAGCGTCGCCAGGAGCGGCACGATCCAGAGGAGGCGGCTGGACCAGATGGGGCTCCGTCGGGCCACCGCCAGGACGCCGCCCAGCACCACCCAGATGAGGACCTTCGCCCAGACCCAGCCCTCCATGCCCCCTCCGATGCGGGCGAGCATGCCGAAGCCTCCCAGGAGGACGAGGAAGGCGCTGATGCCGTGGATCATGCCCAGGCGCTTCCGCCACGGGTCGTCCACCAGGTCCGGTCGGGCGCCCCGAGCCAGTGCGGTAGCCGAGGTGGTGACCAGGACGAAGAGCCCGAGGTAGTGGAGGACCTTGTACAGGAGGTAGGGCATGAAGGCGTGGGCCGGAGGAGGGTCGAGGCGCCGGGAGGCGTGGGTCGTTCGGCCTGCGTACCCGGCCATCGTACGGAGAGGTTCCCAGGGTGCGCCATCCCGGGGGTACCCACTGCGCAGCCCTCCCGCCATCATCGGGGGCCATGGCAACTTCCTCCCCTCCCGACCTCCAGGACCGCGACCGCGTCCTGATCCTCGTCGGGGTGCTCCTCTCCCTCTTCCTGGCGGCGCTGGACCAGACCATCGTCTCCACCGCGCTCCCGCGCATCGTGGAGGATCTGGAGGGGGTGCGGCGCTACGCCTGGGTCGCCACCGCCTACTTCCTGGCCTCCACGGCGTTGGTCCCCGTATACGGCAAGCTCGCCGACACCTACGCGAGGAAACGCGTCGTCCTGGGAGCGGTGGGGCTCTTCCTCACCGGGTCCATGCTGTGCGGGCTCTCCGGGGAGTTGGGCACCCTCCCCGTCCTCGGCGACGGGATGAACCAGCTGGTCTGGTTCCGGGCCCTCCAGGGCGCCGGAGGGGCCGGGCTCATCAGCATGACCTACATCGTCATCGCCGACCTCTTCCCACCTTCGGAGCGAGGCCGGTACCAGGGGCTGGTGGGGGGGGTCTGGGGCATCGCCTCGGTCCTGGGGCCCCTGGTGGGCGGGCTCCTCACCGACCACGCCGGTGGGTGGATCCCGGGGGTGGAGGGGTGGCGCTGGGTCTTCTACGTGAACCTCCCGGTGGGCGCGGTGGCCCTCTGGTTCCTCCTGACGCGGATGCCTCCCCTGGAGCCGGTGGGCGACGAGGGTCGGCCGGACTTCTTCGCCGCCGTCCTGCTTCTGGGCGGACTCACCCCCCTGGTCCTGGCCCTCCAGCTCGACAAGAGCCGCTTCCCCTGGGCTCCGGGGGTGGCCGGCGCCGACCCCGCCCAACCGGAGTCGTGGGTCACGCTGGGGATGGCGGCGGCGGGCACGGCGCTCCTGGTCTGGTTCACCCGGCGGAGCCGCCGGGCCGAGAGCCCCATCGTGGACCTGCGCCTCTTCGACAACGTCGTCTTCCGGCGGGCCAACGCCGGCGCCTTCTTCTTCGGCGCCGGCTTCCTCTCGGTGGTCATCTTCCTGCCACTCTTCCTGGTGAATGTGATGGGCGTCTCCGCCACCCGGGCGGGGCTGGCCCTGGTGCCCTTCAGCATGGGGCTGGTCGTCGGGTCCACGGCGGCGGGTCAGCTCGCCAGCCGGGTGGGGCACCTGCGGAACCAGATCGTGGTGGGTGGGGCGCTGGCCTTGGTGGGTCTGGTTCTCCTGGCCCGGATGGACGCCGACGTGGGGTACGCCACCATCACGGGCTACATGGTCCTCTGCGGACTGGGCTTCGGACCGTCGCTGCCCCTGTTCACCTTGGCCATCCAGAACTCCGTGGACGTGCGCCGGGTGGGGCAGGCCACCAGCGCTGCCCAGTTCTTCCGGCAGATCGGTGGGACGGCGGGCACGGCGATCCTCGGCACCGTGCTGGCGACGACCCTCACCGGCTCCTTCGCCCAGCTCGAGCTCCCCCGCGAGGTGGCCGAGGCCTCCGTGGACGCCGAGCGCCTGGCCTCCACCGGGGGTGGGGAGCTCCCCGCCCGGATCCGCGCCGCCCTCCAGGAGCAGGCACGGACGGCCCGCGCCGAGGGTCGGAGCGGGGAGGCCACCCGATTGGAGGAGCGAGCCGAGGTGGAGGCCGAGCGTGTCGGGACCGAGGTGCGAGCCACCTTCACCCGCGCCACCAACCGGATCTACGGCCTCACGGCCCTTCTGGTGGTGGTGGCCATCGTCCTCACCCTCCGGATGCCGGAGCGGCGCCTCCGAACGACCCTGGACCGGGAGGAGGCCTGAGGGAGGGTCGGTTGCTCCCGCGCGGCCACCCCTGTCAGTTTTCAAGAAGGTACTCCTCTCCCCCGCCCACCCCTTCCCGATACCCCCGGAGACCCATGGGCAGGCTCATCATGCTCCTCCTCGTCGCCCTGGCCATCGCCATGTCGGTGCCCGACAGCCGGGAGGTCCTGGTGGAGAAGGCCACCCCCGTCATGGACGACTTCCGGTCTCGGCTCGTCCCGCGG
>CAKZOQ010000393.1 GCA_937136445.1 uncultured Gemmatimonadota bacterium | reverse complement strand
GCGATGTTGACGCACCCGATGAGGAGGACGAATCCCACCCCTGCCCAGAGCATGTAGAGGACGTCCTCCACGTCGCGGACCATGTCGGAGCCGGCGCGCACCACCGTGGTGGTGAAGCCGGCGTCCTCCAGGAGCTGACGGGCGTTGGGCACCGGCCACTGGTCCGTGAGGCGCTCGTTGAGTGCGTCCACCTGCGCCTGGGCCCGCTCGATGCTCGCGCCCTCCGTCAGCCGCGCCATCATCTGGAAGTTGTTGCTGTGCCAGTTCTGGAGGTTGGCGGCGTCCTGATCGAAGGCGGTGGGGACGACGAAGCGGACATCGGCCCGGTTCGGCAGGCTGAAGTCCTCTGGCAGGACGCCCACCACCTCCCATGGCTCTCCATCCACCCGGAGGTCGGCTCCCACCGCGTCAGGCACTCCGCCGAACTGCTCCTGCCAGTAGCTCCAGGTGAGGACGGCTTTCCGGTGGCTGCCCTCCTGCATCTCGTCCTCGGTGAAGGTCCGGCCCAGCGCCGCCTCCACACGCAGCACCGTGAAGAAGGACGGCGTCACCTGAATGGTGCTGACCCGGTCGATGCTCCCCGCCTCCCCGACGGTGGCGCCGAACCCGCGGTAGATGGCCACCTCCTCGAAGGCGTCCACCTCCGCCCTCCGTTGGAAGAAGTCCACGGCACCGGCTCCCGCCCGCCCGGCGCCGGCCCCGGGATAGGCGTTGAAGACGTTCACCAGCTCGTCGGCTTCCTCGAAGGGGAGGGGCTCCAGGAGGACGGTGTGGATCACCGAGTAGATGGCCGCGTTGGCCCCCAGGCAGACGGCCAGGGTGGTGAGGACCGTGGCGGAGAAGGTCTTCTCCTTCCACAGGAGCTTCAGGGCGAGGCGAACGTCGCGAAGGAGCGCGGACATGGGCGACCGGGTGGGAGGCGGGGACGAGGACGGTTCCTCCGGACCTCGTGCTCTGTTCGCCCGACGCCGAGGGGCGGCTCCAGGTTTCAGCGAAGCCCCGGCCCGCTGGTGCCGCCGTGCCCGCGCCTTGTACCCTACGGACGTCCTCGCGCGGGCGTCCTCGCGCACTCCCGCCGGGCGCCCCCCCGCGTCCGGCGGCCTCCTCGGTACCATCCGACCCGCCCATGCCCAACGGCGAGCCCGTCCTCACCGTCCTGCTCTACGCGTCCCTCGCGGCCCTGACGGCCTCGCTGGGCGCGGTGCCCCATGCCATCCGGGGACGGCTGGCCCTCCCGGTGCTGGGATGGGCGAACGCGCTGGCCGCAGGACTCATGTTGGGGGTGGCCTACTCCCTCATGTCCCTGAGCGCGGACGAGGGGATGGTCCAGGGGGCGGTGGGGGCGTTGGTGGGGCTTGGCACCGTCCGCCTCACCCACGCCGGGACCGGCACCGAGGACCTGGACCTGAACCGCATCGGAGAGCTGAGCCCGGCCTACGGCTACCAGGTGGTGCTGGTGAACACCCTCCACGCCGCCTACGAGGGCGTGGCCATCGGGGCGGCCATGCTCGTCTCGCTCCCCTTCGGCATCTCCATGGCGCTGGCGCTGGCGGTGCACAACATCCCGGAGGGCATGGTCCTCACGGCCATCCTCGCCGAACGGGGGGTGCGCCTCCCCCACGCCGCCATCCTCGCCGTGGCCACCAACCTCAACCAGGCCCTCCTGGCGGTGGCCACCTTCTCGGTGGTGGGGGTGGTGCCCTGGCTCCTCCCCGGGGTGCTGGGCTTCTCGGTGGGGGCCCTCCTCTATCTGGTGCTGGTGGAGCTCCTCCCGGAGTCCTACCACCAGGCCGGACGGACGAGCATCGCGGTGGTGACGCTGGTGGCCATGGCCATGGTCGTTGCCCTGGGGGTGGCGCCGTGAGCGACGTCCTTCTGGTCTTCCTGTATGCGCTGGCCACCGCCCTGGCCACCGGGCTGGGCGCCCTCCCCTTCCTCTTCGTCGGAGAGATCTCGGACCGGGTGCTGGCGAACTCCCACGCCCTGGCGGCCGGTCTCATGCTCGGCGCCAGCTTCGGTCTGGTCTCCGAGGGGACGGCCCACGGTCGGATGGAGACGCTGGGGGGCACGGTCCTCGGCGTCCTCTTCATCCTGGTGGCTCAGACACTCCTGGAGGACTACGACGAGGAGGAACTGGTCTTCGGAGCGGCCCGGGGAGAGAGCGCCCGGAAGATGCTCCTCATGCTGGTGGTCATGACCGTCCATTCCTTCTCCGAGGGGGTGGCCGTGGGCGTCTCCTTCGGCGGCGGCGTGACGCTGGCCACCGTCATCACGGTGGCCATCGCCGTCCACAACATCCCCGAAGGTGTGGCCATCTCGGCGGTGATGCGCCCCCGGGGCGTCAGCGTCGCCAAATGCGCCGGTTGGAGCGTGGTCTCGTCGCTGCCCCAGCCCCTCATGGCCGTACCCGCCTTCCTCTTCGTCGAGGCCTTCCGGCCGGCGCTCCCGTGGGGGCTGGGGTTCGCCGCCGGCGCCATGATCTTCATGGTCCTGGTCGAGCTCCTCCCGGAAGCCTTCGACGAGGGCCGCCGCGCCAGCGTCGCGACCCTCACCACGGTCACCATCGTGGCGATGGTCCTCTTCCAGCGCTTCCTCTGATCCCTGGAACGGCGTTTGCATTGGTTGATGGGTGAAGCATCGACGCATCCCAATCGATTCGACTCTCACGAAGGAGCACACAGATGAGCACCTTCGATCTCGACCGCATGAACCCCGACCTCTCCGACCGAACCGTCGCCATCCTGGCGACCCACGGCTTCGAGCAATCCGAGCTCGAATCGCCCCGGGACGC
>CAKZOQ010000392.1 GCA_937136445.1 uncultured Gemmatimonadota bacterium | reverse complement strand
GGCGGCAGGGTGGGCTCCCCGGTGGGGCGGGTCGCTCGGTCCGACTCGGGTGGGGTGGCGTCCTCCACCTCCTCGCGCGGCGTGGGTGGCCGCACCGACGGCCCGAGACCCGCCAGAGAGGAATCCGCGGGACGTTGGCCGTGGGTGGGTGGGCTCGGCGGGCGGGCATCGCCGGGCGCTCCGGGCGAGTGAGCTTCTGGGATGAAGGCCGCCGCCGGAGGCCCACCGGCCACCGGATCCGTCGGCCAGGCCTCGAAGACCGAGCGCTGTCGAGGACGGACGGAGACGGTGGGTTCTCGGCTTCGGGCGAGGAGGCTCCCGAGGAGGCTCATGGGAGACTCATGCGCCGAGGAACTGCAGGTACTGGCCTCGCCGCCAGGCGTCCAGGCCGAGGATGTCGTCCTCCGACCAGCCGTAGCTGGAGGCCAGGAGGTGGACCTCCTGGAGGATGCGCGGCACGCGCTCCTCGATCTCCCCCCAGAAGAAGGCCGGGGGATCGAAGGGCGAGCTCCAGGAGTGGCCGCACTCCGGGCAGGTGAGGGCGAGTTGCAGGTCCGCCAGGGGGTCGGCCGCCACGATGGCCTCCTCTACGGCCTGCCTGGCCTCGGCGGGGATTCCTGCCGAGGCCACCGCCTCCCCGTCGGAGCGGGCGTCCACCACACACCGCTCCAGGAGTTCGGTGGCCGTCCCCCCACGCTCCGCGAGCTCCGCCACGTCGCGCCCGCTGGGCAGGCGCACGACGAGCTCCCAGTCCCCCTCGTCCGTGGAGAAGGAGAGGGTGACCGGGGGCGGCGGCGCCAGCGCCGGGTCGTCGGGGGCGGCGGCCTGGAACTCCTGGCTGTCCAGGTCGAGCTCCAGGCGCTCGTCGCAGCGGGGACACCGGGTCTCGGACTGGATGGCCGGTCCCAGCGTCCGAGCGCGGAGCTCCAGGATGCGTTCGTCGCGACGACCCACGGGAAGGTCCGCCAGCCGATCCGCCGGCGCCTCGGGCACCGCCGCCTCCAGGAGGAGGAGGGCACGCCGAGCCGGCGGGAGGCCGCGGCCCCTCGCGTGGAGCTCCAGGAGGTCCGGAGCGTCGAGCCCTCGCATCGATCAGGGCTCCGTGAAGGACGGCTCGCTGGGCTCCGTGACCTCGTAGTCGCGCTCCCAGCCCTCGTTCTCGAGCTTGATGGACTCGATGAGGACGGCCTCGCCGTTGGCGTCCAGCTCGGAGAGCGCCTGGTACTCGGAGACCCAGCAGCGGTAGACCTTGTAGGCCTTCACGGCCTGGCCGGCCTCGTTGTAGACCTCGATGAGGATGTCCTTGCGGAAGTCGGAGAGCGAGACCTCGGAGCCCAGTCCGGACCCGAAGTTCCAGACCTTGTTGGCCCATTGCTCGAACTCCTCCGAATGGGTCACGCCGCGTTCGAGGGTGATGGCCTCGTACTCGGTGCGGCCGGGGGACTTCCGGGTGGTGCTGGGATCTCCTCCCTCTCGGTGCTCCACCATGTTGGTCGTCCGCTTCAGGGCGCCGACCTTGCTCACGCCGGCCACGTACTGGCCGTCCATGAGCACACGGAATTTGAAGTTCTTGTAGGGATCGAAACGTTCTGGATTCGTCGTGAACTGGGCCATGGCCGTCGGGGTCTGGGGTCGAGGAAGGGGTGGATCAGGCTTCGGACTGTCCCGCCATCTGCTGGAGCTTCACGATGACGAACTCGGCCGGCTTCAGCGGCGCGAATCCGACGACGATGTTGACGATGCCCCGGTCGATGTCGGCCTGGGGATTCACCTCGGCGTCGCACTTCACGAAGTAGGCGTCGGCGGGGGTCGTCCCCTGGAAGGCGCCCTGGCGGAAGAGGGTGTTCATGAAGGTCCCGACGTTGAGCCGGATCTGGGACCAGAGCGTCTCGTCGTTGGGCTCGAACACCACCCATTGGGTCCCCCGGAAGAGGGTCTCCTCGATGAAGAGGGCGAGTCGGCGCACCGGCACGTACTTCCACTCGCTGGCGAGCTGGTCGGCGCCGAACAGGGTTCGCGCGCCCCAGGCGACGTTCCCCACGACGGGTCGGGTGCGGAGGGCGTTGATGCCCAGGGGGTTCAGGACCCCGTTCTCGGCGTCGGTGAGGCGGTACTCCAGGGACTGGATGCCCCGGAGGGAGGCGTCGGTGCCGGCCGGGGCCTTCCAGACGCCGCGGGCTCCGTCGGTGCGGGCGTAGACGCCGGCCATGGTGCCGCTGGAGGCGATGGGGCGGCTCCGGAACTCGTTCAGGGGGTCGGCGATGGTGGGCCGGGGATAGTAGAGCGCCGCGTTGCGGTGTCGCAGCGAGGAGTTCTGATCCACCCATTCCTGGATCTCGTCGGGCTCGTCCAGGGGGTTGGGCGGCTGGGGCACGTCCAGGATGTAGAAGGCCCGCTCCTCCTCGCAGAGGGAGACGGCTTCGGCAGCCACCTGGGTGGCCTCGGGGTCGGACAGCCGCATGGTGTCCGGGATGCAGAGGATGTTGAAGAGGTCCACGTCCAGGAGGGAGTACATCCCGGTCTTGGCGCCTCGGTCCCCGATGAGGGCGGCGCTGTCCGGCGGATCGCCGTCGAAGCCCCCCTGGGCCAGGCCGTCGGGGAGGGCCTGGGCGCCGGCGGCCGTGGAGGTGCCCAGGACGTAGTGCTGGACGTTGGAGCGGGCCGGGGAGTCGAGCCCCAGGAGCCCCGCGAGGGTGTTCCCGCCGCCGCTGTCGGAGAAGGTGATGATGTCGGCGGGATCCTCGGTGCCGGCCTTCACCCGCAGGAAGCGGCGGGTGGCCCCGCTCCCCAGGACCTCGACGCTGGCCTGGTCCAGGAGGTTGTCGGCGGCGCGGATGGCGGACTGGAGCGCCGATGCCAGCGACGACACGGTGAACGGACCGCTCCCGAGGGTCACGTCGAACTCGGTCGTCCCCCCGTCGAGGCTCGCCCGCATGGTCTCACCCCCCGCGAGGCTCGAGGCGTCGATCTCCCCCGCGCCGGTGCCGAAGGGGTTGCTGATGGTGCCGGTCTGGGCCGGCCGGGCGCCGACGGCGGGCGTACCCACCCGAGCCACCGAGGCCAGGTCCGAGCCGTCCAGGACGGCGATGACGTCCCGGCTGCTGCCAGCGTCCATCACCAGCCCGGTGAAGACCTCCTCCTGCACCACCTGCTCGCGTCCGCTCACCTCGCCCATCTCCATGATCCGCAGGCTGAAGAGGGTGTCGGGATCGCCGGCGGGGTTGAGGACCGCGTGGTCCACGTCCACCCGCAGGTGATTGCCCCAGGCGCCGGCGTTGGCCGCCGACACGCGGAGGATGGGCGTGCCGCCGGCGGCGTCCTGCAGATCCACGGCGGCGGCGGCGGGCTCGGCGTCGATGCCTCCCCCCAGGGCGAAGCGCTGCGGATGGACCACGGCGTTGCCCGCGTCCAGGAGGATGTCCGCCACCACGCTGCCCCCGGCGTCGGCCACGGTGACCTCGTCCTCGTCCTGCCCGGTGTTGGGCAGAATGCGGAGGCGGTCGTCGAAGAGGTCGACGGTGGCAGCGCCGAGGCCCGGCACGGCCTGGAGCCGGAGCTGGAGACGATCCCGGATGCCGGTGAGGGTGGTGAGGGCGCCCGGCCCCCACTGGAAGCTCCCGACCTGCGTCCCGTTCAGGAAGACATCCACCGCGTCGTCGGAGAGGGTGGCCGGGTCCAGCCCGGAGATGTCGCCACCGGTGGTGCCCGTCTGGGCCGGCCGGCCCCCGTCCACCGTCGCAGCGACCAGGGCGGAGGCGCCGTTGATGGCGGCCTCGGCCGAGGCCGGGGTCAGGTCGGTGTAGCTCTCGTC
>CAKZOQ010000391.1 GCA_937136445.1 uncultured Gemmatimonadota bacterium | reverse complement strand
AGGGCTCCCGCCCTCTCCGCCCCCCAATACCACGCCCCGGAGATGAAGGCCAGCGCTGCCGCAGTCATCTCGCCACGGAGTCGGAAGCGATCGCCGTGCAGGAAGGCCAGCACACCCGCCCCGGCCACCAGCAGGAGCGCCACCTCCGGCGGCCCGTCCACGACCTCGAAGGCGGTGAGGAATCCCAGGGGAATCCACGCGAGGACCAGGAGGGTCATCTGTCGGGGGAACCAGGCGACGCCTGCCGGGACGCCGGCGCCGTGGAGGCCCCAGAGGGCGAAGCCCAGCACCAGGACGAACCACAGGTCCAGCGCCAGCACCGTCCCCGCCGCATCCCACTCCATGGAGAGTGCGCCGGTGAACCCCACCAGCACGAACCCGGCGTAGAGGGCCGCGGTGAAGGAGGTCAGCACCCAGGGCGGCGCGCCGTCCGGACCGGCTCGCCGCAGGAAGGCCGCCAGAACCGCCGCCTCCAGGAGCAGGACCCCGTCCAGGATCCAGAGGATGGTCTCCGGTTCGAGGTCGAAGGCCCGCCGGAGGGCCACGGCCAGGTAGGCGAGGAAGAAGACCAGATGTACCGCCGGCATCACCGGGCTGCGGAGAATGGCCCGGGCGGAGGAGACCACCACCCACACCACCGCCAGCGTCGCCAGGACCGCCGCCCCGGCGTCACCTGCAGGCCACGCCTCCCGGGAGTACAGGAGCGCGAGGAGGATCAGGGTCAGCCCGGCGGCCTGCATGGCGTAGGACGCAGGGAGCCATCGGTCCCGCCACTCCAGGCGGGTGCCCAGGAGCTGGAGTGCGACCCCGGAGAAGGCCACCAGAGCCGCGCGAGGCTCCACCGTCATGCGCGGCCAGGCCCAGCTCAGGAAGACGCCACCGGCGATGAAGGCCAGGACCCCGCCGGTGACCGCCAGGACGTAGCGGGAACGGAGAAGGCCGCTCTCCTCCTCCTCCCGGGACACCTCCTCCCGGAGCCGGAGGGCCAGCTCGACCGAGATGAGACCCGACTCCTCCCAGCGATCGATGGCCGCGTGGACGGCCGAGGGTGCGTCGCTCATGGCGCCCAGAGTAAGGCACCGCCCTCCATCCGGGAAGCGAGCGGACCCGCTCGCCGTGGCCAGGGGGGCCTTCAACCCGGCAGGGGACCGCTATCATTGGGAGACACCCGCAGCACCCTCCAGGGCCACCCGTCGTTCCAGCCGTCGCGAAGGGTCGCCTTCTTTTCTGCGCCCGGCTACCCAGGAGCTTCCCACCGTGTGGGACAAGGAGAAACACGCACACCGGACCATCGGAGACCACGCCCTCCGGCCCGAAAGCCTGATGATGAGCTACGGCTACGAGCCCGAGTGGTCCGAAGGCGCCGCCAAGCCGCCCATCTTCCAGACCTCCACCTTCGTCTTCGAGTCCGCCGAGGAGGGCAAGGCCTTCTTCGAACTCGCCTATGGACTGCGGGACAAGGAGCCCTCGGAGTCCATGGGGCTCATCTACTCCCGCCTCAACAACCCGGGGCTCGAGATCCTGGAGGACCGCCTCACCATCTGGGACGACGCCGAAGCCGCGGCGGCCTTCGAGAGCGGGATGGCGGCCATCAACACCACCGTCATGGCCTTCCTTCGCCCCGGCGACGTGGTGGCCTTCTCCGAGCCCATCTACGGGGGGACCGAGTATCTCTTCCACCACATGCTCCCGCAGTTCGACATCGAGCCCGTCTGCTTCCCCGCCAGCGGAGGCATGGAGGCGCTGGACGAGGTGCTGGCGGAGGGAGACCGGCGAGAGCGGCTCCGCATGATCTACCTGGAGACCCCGTCGAACCCCACCAACGACCTGGTGGACATCGAAGCCTGCGCCACTCGGGCCCGGGAGCTCTCGCAGAAGGATCGGAAGGTGCTCGTGGCCGTGGACAACACCTTCCTCGGGCCCCTCTTCCAGAACCCCCTCGAGCATGGCGCCGACCTGGTCCTGTACTCCCTCACCAAGTACGTGGGGGGCCACTCGGACCTCATCGCCGGGGCCTGCCTCGGCTCGGGGGAGCTGGTGGAGCAGGTGAAGCTCCACCGCACCATCTTCGGCACCATGGCGGGTCCCTGGACCTGCTGGCTCCTGCTCCGGAGCCTGGAGACCCTCAAGCTCCGCATGACCAGCCAGATGAAGAACGCCCGCTACGTGGCCGACTTCCTCCGGGACCACCGGAAGGTGCGCCGCGTCCTGTACCTGGGGCACCTGGACGAAGACCATCCCCAGCACGCCATCTACCTGAAGCAGTGCCACGCCGCCGGCGCCATGATCGCCTTCGAGATCGAGGGTGGCGAAGCCGAGGCCTTCCGCTTCCTGAACGCGCTGCAGTTGGTGAAGCTCGCGGTGAGCCTGGGCGGGACGGAATCGCTGGCCGAACACCCCGGCACCATGACCCACTCGGACGTGCCACCGGAGGAGCAGCGCGCCATGGGCATCACCCCCGGCCTCGTGCGCATCAGCGTCGGCGT
>CAKZOQ010000390.1 GCA_937136445.1 uncultured Gemmatimonadota bacterium | reverse complement strand
CAGGGAGATGGGTTCGGCGCTCCAGGTGGATGTGGCGCGGGCACGGGCCACGGTGCCGGTGGACCCCGAGGGGGGCTGGTCCGCCTGCGGCCTGCCCACCGACGAGGCGGTGGAGGTGGCCGTCGTCCTGGACGGAAGGTCCGTGGGCGAGACGGGGCATGCCCGGCTGCGGGAGGGCGCGCTGGAAGAGGTGGACGTCCGGCTGCCGGAGGGATCCTTGCTGCAGGCCCAGGCGGAGGTAGTGGATGCCATGGAGCTCCCGGGCCTGACGGTGGAGGTGCGCCGGCAGGTGGACCGGGACCTCATGGACGTGGGGGTCCAGCGCGCGCAGTTGGGCCGACGCTTCGTCGGGCCCGACGACCTGGCCGAGCACCGGGTGGGCGCCAGCCATGTGGGCCAGCTCATCGAGCGGCAGCACATCCCCGGGGTGCGGATCCGCTGGAACGAGGACATCGCCTGCGTCTATTCCGGCCGCTACACCGAGTCCGACGAGAACGCCGGAGGGGCCATGGTCCAGCTCTGCGCCCGACTGGTGCTGGACGGGATCCCGGTCCACGCCTCCGTCCTCCGCATGCTCCAGCCGGAGCAGGTGGCGGCCATGGCCTTCCTCCGCTCCTCGGAGGCCGGGGCGCGATGGGGGACGCGCACCGGTGGCGGGATTCTGTTCATCTGGACGAAGGGGTCGGGGGTGGCGCCGCCGCCGTAGAGGTCGCCAGCAGCCGAGGGTCTAGCGGGTCGCCCCGCTCGACCCCACTCCGGCGTACCGGACGCCGGTGAGCTCGGCGATGTCCCGCTTCCAGCTCGTCAGGTCCGTCGGGGAGAAGTCCGACAGGCGGGCGTGTCCGCAGGCCCGAGCCATGACCTGCATGAGCTCCACCGAGGCCTCGAGGAAGGTGGTGAGGCGCCGGGCCGACTCCTCGATGACCAGGCGAGCCCGGAGGTGGTCCTTCATGGTCGCGATGCCCACCGGGCAGTTGTTGGTGTGGCAGGCGCGCATCCCCAGGCAGCCGATGGCCTGGATGGCGGAGTTGGCGATGGCCACCGCGTCGGCGCCCAGCGCCAGCGCCTTCAGGAAGTCCATCTCCACCCGGAGTCCGCCCGTCACCACCAGCGTCACGTCCGAGGCGCCGGAGGCGTCCAGGTGCCGCCGGGCCCGAGGGAGGGCGGCCAGGGTGGGGACCGAGATGTGCTGCTTGAAGATCTCCGGCGCGGCCCCCGTGCCCCCGCCCCGCCCGTCGAGGATCACGTAGTCGGCGCCCGCCTCCAGGGCGAAGTCGAGGTCGGCCTCGATGTGCTGGGCGGAGAGCTTGAAGCCGATGGGGATGCCGCCGGAGGCCTCCCGCACCCGCTCCGCCAGCGCCCGGAAGTCCTCCGGGGTCGCCAGGTCGGGGAAGCGGGATGGGCTCACCGCGGGGGTGCCGGGCTCCAGGTCCCGCACCTCGGCGATGCGGCCCACCACCTTCTCGCCGGGCAGGTGTCCGCCGGTGCCCGTCTTGGCCCCCTGACCGCCCTTGAAGTGGAAGGCCTGGCTGCGGGCGGCCTTCTCGAGTTCCCAGCCGAAGCGCGCCGAGGCCAGCTCGTAGAAGTAGCGGGAGTTGGCCTCCTGCTCCTCGGGGAGCATCCCGCCCTCGCCGGAGCAGATCCCGGTGCCCGCGTCCTCGGCGCCCTTGGCCAACGCGATCTTGGCCTCCTCGCTCAGGGCTCCGAAGCTCATGTCGCTCACGAAGACGGGGATGGCCAGGCGGAGCGGCTTCTCGGCACGGGGCCCGATGACGGTCTCGGTGGCCACCTCGGCGTCGTCGGCCAGGGGTCGGCGGGCGAGCTGGGCGGTGACGAGCTGCAGGTCGTCCCAGCCCGGCAGCTCGGTGCGGGGCACGCCCATGGCCGAGACCCGACCGTGGTGCCCCAGTTTGGAGAGGCCGTCGCGGGCGAGCTCCTGGATGTAGTGGTTCCGGCCCTCCACCTCGGTGCCGTGGATGTCCTGGTAGAGCCCCTGGTAGGCGTCTCGATCGTAGGGCTGCGGATGCTCTTCGGCCCATTCGTCCACCTGCGCCTGGTCCACCCAGACGCCGCCGTCCTCCACCCATGCGTCGAAGCGCGCCAGGGCCTCCGCGTTCTCGTATTCGCTGACCCCGGTGTCCAGGCGGTAGTCCCAGCCGTGGACCCCGCAGATCAGGTTGGGCCCGTCCACGTGGCCGTCGGAGAGGAGCGCGCCCCGGTGGAGGCAGCGTCCGAAGAGGACGGAGACCTCGTCGTCGTAGCGGGTGATGACCAGATCCACCTCACCCACCAGGGCGTAGGCCGGCCGGCGGTCCTCCAGCTCGTCCCACCGGGCGATGCGAACGGGGTCCTGGGGAGTGCGATCGAGGGTGGGCAGGTTCATGGCGATGCCTCGGGACGGTCACGCGGGGGGAACGGAAGTCCGGCCGAAACTGAACCGGGGCCTCCCCCGGGGCAACGCGGACCTCGACGCGCAGGGTCCCGAAACGAAGCGCGCCGCCGCCCGGGAGGGGGCGGC
>CAKZOQ010000389.1 GCA_937136445.1 uncultured Gemmatimonadota bacterium | reverse complement strand
ACGCCGACGAGGCCATCGAGGTGGCGGACGAGATCGGCTTCCCCATCATGATCAAGGCGACGGCGGGCGGAGGCGGGAAGGGCATGCGCGTCGCACCGGATCGGGCGTCCTTCCCGAAGATGGTGGCGGCGGCTCAGAACGAGGCGAAGGCGGCCTTCGGCAACGCCGGCGTGTACCTGGAGCGCTGCGTGCAGATGCCGCGCCACGTGGAGATCCAGGTCTTCGGCGACGAGCAGGGGAGCGTCATCCATCTGGGCGAGCGGGAGTGCAGCATCCAGCGTCGCCATCAGAAGCTCCTGGAGGAGGCGCCCTCCCCGGCTCTCACCCCCGAGCTCCGCGAGGAGATGGGCGCCGCGGCGGTCCGCGCCGCCCGGGCCATCGACTACGTGGGCGCCGGCACCGTGGAGTTCCTCCTGGACCAGGACGGGTCCTTCTACTTCATGGAGATGAACACCCGCATCCAGGTGGA
This sequence comes from uncultured Gemmatimonadota bacterium, assembly GCA_937136445.1. Classification (GTDB taxonomy): domain Bacteria; phylum Gemmatimonadota; class Gemmatimonadetes; order Longimicrobiales; family Gaopeijiaceae; genus JAJCZZ01. Next base: position 4,113 of record CAKZOQ010000389.1, on the reverse strand, counting down.
GCACCCCGTCACCGAGGAGACCACCGGGGTGGACCTGGTCCGGGAGCAGATTCGGGTGGCGGCCGGCGAGCCCCTCTCGCTGACCCAGGACCAGGTGGAGCTGCGGGGCCACTCCATCGAGTTCCGGATCAATGCCGAGGACCCGGACCGCAACTTCGCGCCGGGGCCGGGCACCATCACCACATTCCACCCACCGGGCGGACCGGGCGTTCGCCTGGATACCCACATCTACACCGGGTATCGGGTGCCGCCCAACTACGATTCCCTCCTGGGCAAGCTCGTCGTCACGGCCAACACCCGGAAGGAGGCCATCCTCCGGGCCCGCCATGCCCTGGACCAGTTCATCATCGAGGGGGTCCCCACCACCCTCTCCTTTCTCCGTCGCATCACCGACCACGAGGACTTCGTGGCCGGGAAGCTGGACACCGGCTTCGTCGCGCGGATGATGGACGCGGACTCCGAGGACACGGGGAAGGAGCCCGCCAAGGGGGCGGCGTGAGGATCGAGGTCTTCTTCACCCCGCCCGAGGGGTATCCGACCTCGCTCCAGGACGCCACGGTGGCGGTGGTGGACGTGGTGCGCGCCACCACCTCGATGGTGGAGGCGTTGGCCCACGGCGCTCGAGCCGTCTTCCCGGTGGTGGCCACCGAGGACGCGGTGAGGCTGGCCGTCTCCCTCGGCCGGGAGGACACCCTTCTCTGCGGCGAACGCCGCGGCGAGAAGGTGGAGGGCTTCGACCTGGGCAACTCCCCCCGGGAGTACGGACCGGACGTCGTCGCGGACAAGCGACTGGTCTGGAGCACGACCAACGGAACCCGCGCCTTCGCCGCCGCCGGCGAGGCCGGCCGCGTGGTGGCGGCGGCCTTCACGAACCTCTCGGCCTGTGCCCGGGAGGTGGCGGACACCGAGCATGTCGTGGTGCAGTGCGCCGGGCGCCTGGGCCGCTTCGCCCTGGAAGACGCGCTCTGCGCCGGGTACCTGGTGAACCGCCTCGTGGAGTCCCGGGACGCCGTAGGGGAGACGCGGCCCGAACTCGATGACGCCGCCCGTGCCGCCCGTGCCCTGGCCCAGGCGGTGGAGCCTACGCAGGCCTTCCTCGCCTCCACCGAAGGCGGGGCGAAGCTGGTGGAGATCGGGCTGGGAGAGGACCTGGCCGTGTGCGCCCGGGTGGACCACCACGACGTGGTGCCCGAGTTGATGGACCAGGCGCTCACCCTCCCGGCTCGAGGGTAGGGCGGGGGCATGCTGAGTCGGGAACAACAGCGGGAGATCCTGGCCGTGGGGCTTCTGGCCCTCGCGGTCTTCGTGGTTCTGGCGCTCCTCCCGGTCCAGGTCTTCGGCGTTCGAGCCGGTGAGTGGTTCCCCTCGGGCAACGCCATGGGCGTCCTGGGCCGAAGTGTGAAGGCCCTCCTCACCGGATTCCTCGGTGGCGCCGCCTGGCTGGTGCCGGCCCTGCTGGGGGTGGCGGGCCTGCGTTCCGGGGAATGGCTCGCCCCGGGCCGCTCCCTGCCGTCGGCCATCCTCCTGGGTGGGCTCTGCCTCCTGGTCCCGGTCCTCATCTGGATCCTCGTGTCGGATCCCGTCCTGGCCGGGTGGCTCGGCGTGAGCGTGGGCGGACCGCTGGTGCAGTTCGTGGGCTTCCTGGGGGCGCTCCTGGTCTCGGGCGTGCTCCTGGTGGCCCTCTCGGTGGGCACCCTGGGGTGGAATCCCCTTCGGTCCGTCTTCACGGGGGTGCGTGCGGGAGGCGAGGTAGCGGGGCGCACGGCCCGCACCCTGGCGGAGCGGGGCCGGGCGTTGGCGGAGGAGCGGGCGGAACGGCGTGCCGAGACCCCCGAGGAGGCGGACATCCTGGACGAGGTGGCCAAGGCCGACGCCCGAGAGGCCGATGCCCGGACTACCGCGACCGAGACATCGGCGGACGCTGAGGACACCGAGACGGACGCCGACGATCCCGGTGCGGGGGAGGACCACGAGTTCTTCCCGGAGCCGGTGCCGGAGGGCCTGGACTTGCCCTGGAAGGAGACGACGGCGGCGGCCGGTGCGGCGGGGAGCGTCGCCGCCGAGGACGACCTCGGGCTCCCCGACCCCCGCGCTGGCGAGGCCCCGGACGACGCCCTCCCGGACATGGACCTCCTCACCGGGACCGAGGACATCGACCGCTCCGGGATGGAGCGGGAGCTGGACCGCCTCGGCGAGGTTCTGGTGGAGAAGCTCGGGACCTTCAAGGTGGATTGTACCCTCGGCGGCCGCACCACCGGGCCGGTGGTGACCCAGTACGAGGTCGTTCCCGCACCGGGTATCAAGGTGAATCGCATCGCGAACCTGGATGCGGATCTCGCCCTGGCCCTCCGGGCGGAGAGCGTGCGCATCGTGGCGCCCATCCCGGGGAAGGGGGCGGTGGGGGTGGAGATCCCCAATCCCACCAAGGAGATCGTCCACCTGGCCAACATCCTCAAGTCTCCGGCCTTCCAACGCTCCAAGGCGGAGCTCCCGTTGGCGCTGGGCAAGGACCTCACCGGAAAGCCCTACGTGGCGAACCTGGCCAAGATGCCCCACGTCCTCATCGCCGGGGCCACCGGGTCCGGGAAGTCGGTCTGCGTGAACACGCTGGTCACGAGCCTCATCTACCGACACACCCCGGAGACGCTGCGCTTTCTCATGGTGGACCCGAAGATGGTGGAGCTCTCCATCTACGCGAAGCTGCCGCACCTTCGGCACCCGGTGGTCACCGATCCCAAGGAGGCCGCCGGCGTCCTGAAGTGGGCGGTGCTGGAGATGGAGCGGCGCTACGAGCTCCTCTCCCAGAACCACGTCCGATCCCTGGCCGAGTTCAACCAGAAGGTCCGGGAGGGACAGCTCCTCCGGCGGGTGGAGGCCAAGGGGCCGGAGGGGGACGAGGACCGGTGGGTCTACACCGACGGCATCCTGCCCTACATCGTCGTCGTGGTGGACGAGCTCGCGGACCTCATGATGCAGGTCCAGAGCGAGGTGGAGAAGCCGCTCATCCGGCTGGCCCAGAAGGCCCGGGCCATCGGCATCCACCTGGTGGTGGCCACCCAGCGGCCCACCACCAACGTCATCACCGGCCTCATCAAGGCCAACTTCCCTTCGCGCATCGCGTTCAGGGTGGCTTCGAAGGTGGACTCCCGCACCATCATCGACCAGAACGGGGCCGACGCCCTCCTGGGGAACGGAGACATGCTCTTCCTGCCGCCGGGCTCCAGCGAGCCGGTGCGGATGCAGGGAGCCTTCCTATCCACGGAGGACACGGAGAGCCTCATGCGCTGGTACATCGAGCGCCAGCAGCGCCTCCTCGAGGGCGAGGACGAGCCCGGGGGCGCGGTGGGCACCGAGGAGCCGGACATCCTGGAGGAGGTGAAGAGCTCCGAACTGGAGGACGCCGCCAGCGTGGTGGAGGAGGTCCTGGGGGACTGGGACGAGCTCTTCCAGGCCGCCGGCGAGGTGTGCATCCAGAACGAGGGGGGCTCCACCTCCCTCCTCCAGCGGCGCCTCGGCATCGGGTACGGCCGGGCGGCCCGCATCGCGGACCAGCTTCACGACGCGGGTGTATTGGGGCCGTCGGAAGGCGCCAAGGGCCGGGAGGTCCTGGTGACCATGGAGGAGTTGGACGCCATCTGTTCCGCCGGCCCCGCCGGCGGCAGCGAGGAGGGGGATTCGTGAGCCGTACACCAGGCAGGTCGGGACGGGTGGGACGTACCACCACCGCGCTCGTGGTGGCCCTCGGTGCGTTGCTCCTCAGCGCCCCCTACCCGGCGACCGCCCAGGACGGCCTCGCCCTCCTGGACCGTGCGGCGGAGCGGTACGAAGGCGTGGCGTCGCTCTGCGCCGACTTCGCCCAGACGCTCCGGGTGCCCCTTCTGGGCCAGGAACGCTCCGGCACGGGCCGTCTCTGCCAGCGCGCGCCGGATCGCTTCGCCATGCGCTTCCAGGATCCTGCCGAGGATGCGGTGGTGGTGGACGGGACCTCGGTCTGGCTCTACTACCCCAGTACCGATCCCCGCCAGGTCCTCAAGCTGCCCATGCAGGAGCTTCCCGGCGGCTTCGACTTCCACCGGGCCTTCCTGCAGGATCCGGCCACCAAGTACGAGGTGA
>CAKZOQ010000388.1 GCA_937136445.1 uncultured Gemmatimonadota bacterium | reverse complement strand
CACCGGGTGAGGTGGCGCACCGATTACTCGTCGTGGCGAAGGAAGGTCTGGGCCGCGCGTTCGGCGTGGAAGGCGCGGAATCCCAGGAGGGTGAGCGCCTCGGCACCCAGGCGCAGGGAGGAGTCCAGCGACTCACGGAAGACGTGGTCCACGCCGGCTTCCAGGAGGGCGTGGGCGTCAGGCCAGTCGAAGGCGCGGGCCAAGATGGTGAGTTGGGGGAAGTTCTTCTTGGCCGTCTCCACCAGGGCCAGGCTCTCCTCCGGCGTGTCCAACGCCACCACAAGCAGCCGGGCCTCGGCGGCGCCGGCAGTCTCCAACAGATCGTGCCGAGTGGCGTCGCCGTAGTAGACCTTCAGCCCCAGGCTCCGGAGGAGCTCCACCCGCTCGGAGTCGATGTCCAGCACCGTGGCCTGGACGCCCTTGGCCTTGAGGAGGCGCCCCACCGTGGACCCGAAGCTCCCGAAGCCGGCGATGAGCACCGGGTTCTCCTCGTCGATGACGTCCATCTCCCGGTCGTCGGCGGTGCGGGTACCGAAGCGGGGCTGGAGGACCCGTTCGTTGAGGACCAGGAGGAGGGGCGTCAGCGCCATGGAGAGGGCCACGGCCGCCACCAGCGGACTGGTGATCTCCGGGGTGAGGACGCCCTCCTGGTTGGCGAAGGAGAAGAGGACGAAGGCGAACTCGCCCATCTGCGGCAGCGCGAAGGAGAAGAGGAGCGCCTGGTCCAGACCCAGGCCGAAGACGCGGCCCAGCGTCGCCAGGACCCCGAACTTCACCGCCACGATGGCCAGCGTCAGGCCCACGACGACCCCGAGCTCGGCGGCGATGAGGGAGAAGTCGATGGACGCCCCCACCGCGATGAAGAAGAGCCCCAGGAGGAGGCCCTTGAAGGGCTCCACGTCGCTCTCCAACTCGTGCCGGTACTCGCTGTTGGCCAGGACGACCCCCGCCAGGAAGGTCCCCAACGCCGGGCTCAGCCCCAGCCGCCCCATGAGGAGGGCGATGCCGATGACCAGGAGGAGGGCCGCCGCCGTGAAGATCTCCCGCATCCGGACCCGTCCGAGGATGCGGAAGACGGGCCGGAGGAGGTACCGACCGGAGAGGATGATGCCCGCCACCGCACCCAGCACCGCCAACGCGACGGCCCAGGGAGGGAGGCCCGCCAGCCAGGTGGGCGCCGCCTCGTGCCCGTCCCCGGCGTGGGCCGTGTGGGTGGCCAGGAGGGGCATGAGCGCCAGCATGGGAATGACCGCGATGTCCTGGAAGAGGAGCACCGAGAAGGCGCTCTGGCCGCCGGAGCTCTTCAGCAGACCCTTCTCCGCCAGCGTCTGGAGGACGATGGCCGTGGAGGAGAGGGCCAGGGTCATACCCACCGCCAAGGCCTCCTGCCAGGAAAGGCCAAGAGCCATGGCGCCGGCGGTGAGGAGCCCGGTGGTGAGGCCCACCTGGAGCCCCCCGAGACCCAGAATGGGCTTCCGGAGCTTCCAGAGGAGCGCCGGGGCGAGCTCGAGCCCCACCACGAAGAGCATCATGACCACGCCGAACTCGGCGAAGTGCATCACGTCCTGGCCCTCTTCGCCCACGAGCCTCAGGCCGAAGGGCCCCACCGCCACACCGGCCAGGAGGTAGCCCAGCACCGAGCCCAGCCCGAGCTTCTTGGCCAGGGGCACGGCCACCACCGCCGCCGAGAGGTAGACCAGCGCCTGGGTGAAGAAGACCTCCGTGCTCACGAGCCCACCCTCGCTTCGACGCCCACCGTCCGGTGAGGTTCGGGGTGGAGCTCGGCCAGACCGTCCACCTCCTCGCCCGGCGGCCCCACCTCCACCAGCCACCGGAGGTAGTCCCCGTATGCCTCCCCGTGGATCTCGATGTCGGCCGTCGAGAGGCGATGGGTCCCGAAGACCACCCAGGGCGGAAGGTACCGGAGGCCGCAGAGGACGCAGGTCTGCTCCACCGGCGCCAGGAGCTGCCGGACGGAGAAGCGGTTGTGGCCCTCGGCACAGTAGGCGTCCCGGGTGCCCCCGGCGCTCACCACCGCCGAGGCCACCTTCCCCCGGAGCGCCGTTCCCTCGGAGCCGTATGCCCACCCGTGCTCCAGGACCAGGTCCTCCCACTGCTTCAGGAGCGGGGGCGGGCTGTACCAGTAGAAGGGGAACTGGAAGACCACGACGTCGTGGTCTTCGAGCAGCTCCTGCTCCCGGGCCACATCCACATGGAAGCGCGGGTAGGCTTCATACAGGTCGTGGAGGGTCAGGTCCGGATGGTCGGGGATCCACCGGAGGAGTCCCGTGGACCCGTGACTTCTCCAGGGCCGGGTGCGCGAAGAGGACCAGCGTGCGGGCCATGGCCTGGAGGTGCGGGTGGACTGACGGTCCCCCTGACCTTTGGGGGGCCGCCCGGGTCTCAGTTCACTTCGAAGACGGCGTGGTCTACCCGCTCCAGATGGGACAGTGCCCGGTTGGCCGCGTACACATTGCAGGAGTGATAGCGGAAGTCCCCGGATCGCAGCGTCTCGTCGTCCTGCGCCCCGTTGAACCCCGCCACGATCATCCCGAGGATCTCCGGATCGTCGCTGGAAAGATTTCCGTCCAGCCGGCCCGCCAGGATGATGCCGTTCCACCGGAAGGTCCCCTGCGCCCGGAACCGGCCGGTGACGATCAGGGCGCCCCGCCCTCCGCTCCAAGGATTCCCGCCATCGGCGACCAGGGTCCCGACATGCCGGGAGAGGGGGAAGGAGTCGGCGGGCAACGCGGACCAGTCCGGCGCCGAGCCGTCGTACTCCACCGGGAAGCTCGGGTCGCTGAGGATGTCCCAGCGCAGGTTGCTGTCCTGGACCACATGGCCGTAGCCCGTCCAGCTCTGATCCACGTCGGTGGGGTTGCCATCGATGTCGCCGCCCGAGACCTCGAAGGCCGCACCTCCGGTGGCCACCCCGACGATCCCCGCCGTTCCTCCGCCGGGGCAGACGGAGACGTCGGCGCTATCCAGCCCGCTCACGTCGGCGGCCTCCGCCACCTCCAGCGTCCGATCCGTGATGAAGATGGCGGCGGTGTCGGGCATGGGGGAGATGCGGTGCCAGGCATAGGTGGCCACCACCCGCCGGGCCGGATCGTTCGGGGTCCGGAGATCGGCCACCGTCCCCTCGGAGCGCACGTAGTAGAGGTGGTTGAGGGTGTCCGCCTCGAGAACCTTCCGGGTGGTGACCGTGGCGATGCCGTCGCCGATGGCCCAGGAAACGCTGTCCCCCACCATCCCGATCTGCTCCCCGAGGAAGCGCTCCAGACCGCCCCGCGCCACCACCAGCGCCTTCTGACCCTCCCGCGCGGTCTGAGCCAGGGTGAACTCGGTGTTGACCACCTGGTAGCCCGCCGTCGCCGCCATGGCGATGGTGAAGAGGAAGAGGACCACCAGGCCCAGGACGAAGCCTCCCCGCTCGGGATCGGGACGCCGGCCGGCCTCGGGCGTCATCGGGCGTTCCGAAGGGGGATGCTCACGGTCCATCCGTAGCGGATGTCGGCGACCCCTCCGGTGGGGGCGGGTCGGCGAGCGTCGGCGATGAAGCGGATCACGTCGATCTGGTCGAGCTGGGCGCTGCTCACCTGGTCCTCGTAGACGGATTGGCCTTCCCGCAGATACTGGAAGCCGGCGGTGGTGTCGAGGCCGCTGGCGTACTCCACCAGCGTGTCGCCCCAACTCCCCACGAAGAGCCCCTGCACGCCAGGCGCGAGTCGCGACGGGCGGATGGTGAAGGTCGTCTCCCGGAAGAGGGTGAGGAGGGTCCCCGGCAGGGGGACCGAGCCGTGGAGGCTGACGAGCCGATCGATGCGATGGAACTCCTCCATGGCGCCGGTGGTGTCGGCACCGTTGGTGGCGCACCCGACGGCGGCGAAGGTCGTCCCTCCATCCAGGCCGCCGGAGCCCCATCCCTCATTATAGAAGGCCCAGCTCCCTGCTGCCGCGTCATAGACGCCCACCCCTGCCACCTCGTCCTGGTCCAGGGCCGCCTCTCCCCCTTCGAACTGGACGTAGGCATAGGTGCTGGAGGTGCCACAGACCGCGGCCACGACCATGGGCGACCGGATCACCAGCGAATCGGGCTCCGCCACGGTGACTCCCCCGGCCATGGCAGAACGGACCTCCCGGGCGAGGAACTCGGTGGCGGCGCGAGCTACGTCGTGGGCGCCGCTCCGCTGGACCTGGGTGGCATAGTAGCGGTTCTGCACCAGGAAGACGGAGCTCACCAACACCACCACGATGGAGGAGAGGACCAGAGCCACCAGAGCCTCCACCAGGGTGAATCCGGCCCGGGCTACCATGGCGCGGCACGGTAGCTCGTGGCGCCATACCTGGGCATGATGGATGCCGAGTCGTTGGGGGAAAGATGGATCTCGATGCGCATGAGGACCGGGGTGACGAGACTGAGCTCGGCCGTCCCCTGGTAGAGGAGACCGTCCACCGTACTCGTGTCCGAGAGGGTCCCTTCCGTGAGCGAATCGAAGGGGGTGGCCTGCAGCGAGTCCAGCCACTCGTGGGTGAGGACGACGAGGGAGGAGGTCCGCGCGGAGTACTCCATCTGACGGGAGAGGGCACCGCTCGTCTGGATCACCATGAGCACCCCCAGCGCGAAGATGACCAGGGCCGCCACGACCTCGATGAGGGTGAATCCCAGGCGGGAGGGGGGCGGACACCGCTTCACGGCATGCCTCAGTTCCCATCGACGCTGGACGCGCCCATGGCGTTGAACTGCACCGTGTACTGGGAGGGACCGGATGTGAAGACGGCCACCCCCAGCGCTCCCGTCGCGTTGGAGAGGTCCACCACACCACGGGCGTCGAGAAAGAGGGTGTCCCCGCTCATCTGAAGGTCGACCGCGGTGAGGTCGATGTCGGCGTTGACTCCGAATCTCCGACGGATCAGCTCCGTAGCGGACTCCTGAAGGGTCACCGAGTACCACCGCGTGCTCTCGTAGAACCGGATGACCACGGGCTCTCGAGCCCGCATCGCCGCGGCCCGGGCCAGCGTCAGGTCCTGGGCGAACACCTGGGCGGCCTGCTGCGCCGAGGCGCGCTGGAGGTAGGCACCGAACGACAGGGCGGCGAACCCGAGGGTCAGGCCGGTGAGCACGAGGACCAGGGTGAGCTCGAGGAGGCTGAATCCCCTCACCGGGGAGTCCAACCTTCCCGGAACGGGGGAGGGTGACGTCGGAGACTCCCGGGGAGGTGATTCGGGTCTGACCCTAAAGATTCACCCCCCCGCCGCCGCATTCAACTCGCGCGATCCCGCCCGGTGTCCCGTCGGCCCCCGTCTCTCTACCTTGCGTCGGCTCGCTGCGTCCGCCTCTCCCTACCCGCCCCATGCGCCCCTCTCTCCTCCTCCGCACCTCGAAGCTCCTCGCCCTCCTCGGGTGGCTCGTGGTCCCGGCCGTCGCACCGGGGGCGGTCTCCGCACAGGCACCGGGGGCCGCACCGAGCCGAGACGCCGGGGTCACGATGGGCGTGGAGACCCGACTCACCTCCGTCCGTTCGCAGGGCGCATGGATGCTGGGCGGACGCCTTCGCTTCCACCTCGCCGAGCCCGCCTCCTTCGGCGCGGAGGCCTGGACCCTCGTGGACGAGGTCGCTGTGGGAGCGGGCGACCCCGGCGGGGGGATCCGCCTGACGCTGAGCTATGCCGGGCTCGTCGGGAACGTGGTCCTCCTGCGTCGCGGCCCCGTCCAACTGGGGGTGGGGCTCCTGGCCGGCGCCGGGAACAGCAAGGTTCGGTTCCCGGTCTCCGGTGCCGAGATCGCCGCCGACAACTTCGTGGTGACCGAGCCTTCGGCCGATGCCGCGCTCCGTATGGCCGGGCCGCTGCACCTCCGAGGTGCCGTCTCCTATCGGTGGACGGCCGGTGTGGAGGACCTCACGCGCATCGGCGGGGACCAGCTGCAGGGGGCGTCCCTGACCCTGGGGCTCTCCTTCGGTCCCTTCTGAGTCGGTCAGCATAGTAGCCACGGTGGAAGGGACAGCATTGCTGGACAATGGGCTTGACTATGTGGGACAGTTGCACCAACTAGGGCGTGCAGTCCAGTAAGTCCAACCATAGAATCCCCGCCGGGATTCCATCTGAGGAAGGCCCGAATGGCGAAGATCGACGACAAGGTCATGGACGCGGTGGAACGCGAGCTCAAGAAGAACCCCGACGCGTCGGTGGACGAGCTCCAGG
>CAKZOQ010000387.1 GCA_937136445.1 uncultured Gemmatimonadota bacterium | reverse complement strand
CCGTCGATGGGTAGTCGCGAGGTCGTCGACTCCAGTGCCTCCCATCCGGACCCCGGGAGGCAGTTCCGGGGCGAGTGGATCGTCCGGCCCTGCGTCTGGCTGTCGTAGAAGCCCAGGTAGACCGAAGCCCACTGGGTCGGCTCTCCGTTCTCGTCCAGCGTGTCGTTCTCGTAGACGCGGAGGGCGTAGTCGGTGAAGCCCGCCACCTGCGCCTCGGAGTCCGAGATCTCCAGGTCCCGACTCTCCAGGCCCGGGAGGTCTTCGGGAAGCGCCTCGGTCAGGGGGGCCTCCAGCTCCATCACCCGCTGCTGGCTGATCCCGAACGAGAGGGCGGAGCCCAGGAGGAGGATGACGGCGGGCATCCACCCGGAGTGAAGCACCTTCATGCGACCACCGCCGAGTCGTCCGACGGAGCCCCGGGAAGGCGGCCGTTCATCGGCCGGATCCGATCTTCGATCCGGAGGAGCAACCAGGCGATCCCGCCCAGGATCCCGAAGGCGAGAACGAACATGAGCCAGCCCTCGGTCATGTGCATGAAGCCCTCCCCGAGGGAGGGGTCCACGAAGACCACCAGGAATCCGGTGAGGAAGACCCGCCACCCGTTGATGATCATCGCCACCGGGATGGCGGCCAGGAACATCGTCGCGCGAGCTGGACCGGACCGGAGCCAGAGTCCTCCCATGAGGAGACCCAGGGAGAGGAGCGCCGTCAGCGACCGGAGCCCCGAACAGGCCTCGGTGACGAAGAGGGAACGTCCCGGGAGGTGGATCACGTTGCCCGAGAGCGCGACGGGGATGTCGCGCCAACGGAGGAGAGCCGCACCCATCTCCGACGCCTGGAGCTGGAGGGGCAGGGCGACGGTTCCCAAAATCACGGCGGGAATCGGCACCGTGAGAAGGAGGAGGGCGACGGGAAGCCACCAGTGACGGATCTGGCCCAGGCCCCACCGATAGATCGCCAGTCCGAGGAGCGCCCCGAACATGGACATCCGCATGGTGAAGAGCTCGGCAGCCAGCCCGGACGCGATCCGGAGCAGGATGGCGGCTGCCAGGATGGTCAGCCCGAGGACGGGGCGAGCATGACGGTCTTCGATGAGCCCCGACCGCACCATGAGGACGACGGCGAGGGGGCCGAGGAGAAGGCCGTGCGCCGCCTCCGGGTCGTTCCACCAGTCCCGAAGGAGCGTGGTGGCGGGCTCGAAGAAGAGGAAGGCGAAGGCCAATGCGCCGACGGCCAGGGAGGGCGTGAAGCTCCATCCCCGGCCGTCCGGTTGGCCCTCCCCGGTCCCTGGGGAGGAGGAGATCATAGCTTGAACCTTACATCCACACCTTCTGCAGCACCATGACGGGAACCGTCTTGGCCATGATCAGAAGGTCGGCGCTGGGAGACCGGCGCTGGATGTACTCGAGGTCGAGTTCGACCTTCCGCTTCACGTCGTCCAGACACTGGTCGTACCCATGGTTGACCTGGGCCCAGCCGGTGATGCCCGGGAGCACGCGCTGGCGCTCCCGGTACCCATAGACCTCCCGGGCGAGGTTCTCGAAGATCTCCGGCTGCTCCGGGCGGGGGCCGACGATGTTCATGTCTCCCTTGAGCACGTTGAAGAGCTGCGGGAGCTCATCCAGACGTGTGGCCCGGAGGAACCTGCCGATGGGGGTGATCCGAGGGTCGTTGCGGCTCGCCCAGACCTGACCGTCGGCCGGATCCGTCCGCATGGTGCGGAACTTGTAGATCGTGAAGAGCGCGCCGCCGCGGTCCGACTTGCGACGACCAAGCCCGCCCGTCGGGTTCCCGCGCCCGCTTCGGCGATCGACGCCGACCCGGGGCTGGGTGAAGATCACGGGGCCAGGGGAGGTGATGCGCACCAGAAGGGCGACCACGATCATGACGGGCGCCGTCAGGATGATCCCGAGCAGGGCCACGGCCACGTTGAGCCAGCGGCAGACCGGATCCGGATCGTACGCGGCTCGTCGCCGGGACGGTGCGGTTCGGGTGGGAGCCGGGAGTACCCAACGGCTCTTCGCGGGAACGCGGACCGCGGGGAGTTCGAGGGTGGTGATGTCAGTGGGGGGGGGCACGACAGTTCTCCGAGCGCAGACGGGATACGAGTGTTCGCCCCTTCTAACTGCAAGGCCCGTACTTGTTGGCGCCAGTCCGGAGGTGAGCCATATAAACCATTGTGCCGCAACGTCTTACGGGATTATAGGACCACTGATGGCGGCGGCTGGAACCGCCGAGAATGTGGTCGGCCGCCTACGGGTGTGGGACGTGTGCCACAGCGTGGGTCGGGGGACCCGGTCCATCAAGACGCAGCGTGTAACACCGACGTCTCGGGGGGGAGCGTCAGTGCCGGGAGGAGGCCCGCAGCTCGAAGTAGAAGCGGGTGCCCCAGTCCGGCGCGGTCTCCACCTCGAGGTTGGAGCCCATGGCGCGCAGCAGACGCTCGCAGATGGAGAGCCCGAGACCGGAGCCGGAGAAGAAGTAGTCGCCCCCACTTCCCGGCCGCTTCCGAAAGGTCTGGAAGAGCTCCGGGATCTGGTCCTCGCGAATCCCCCGGCCGGTGTCTCGGACATAGAACTCGAGGCGATCGCGGCAGGTCCGGGTCGCTCCGAGCTCGACGAACCCGGATTCGGTGAACTTGAGTCCGTTGGTGGCGAGGTTCAGAAGCACCCGGGACGTCGCCGCCGCATGACCCTCCATGCGTTCATGCTCGGAAACCGACGTCCGGAGTTCGACGCCCTTGGATTCGGCCATGGGCCCCAACATCTCCACTACGCCGCCGATGACCTGGGCGGGAGAGAAGGGTCCGGAGCCCTGATCATCCACGAGCCCTTTCTCGCCTCTTGCCAGCTCGAGGACGTTCGAGGTCACCGAGACGAGCCCGAGCGCCGCACTGTAGATGAGCCCCATCTGGGTCCGCTGCAGGTCGGTCAGCTCTCCGCTGTTCCCGTCGCGAATCGCCTCGCTGAGAAAGAGAATGGAGGTGAGGGGCGACCGGAGATCGTGGGCCACCTCCACCAGGAGCTCGAAGGAATCGGGTCGGAGGAGCCATGCCTGGAGATCCGAGTCCGGGTCCAGGCTCCCTGGAGAGCCCGCCTCCTCCGAAAGAGCGTCCAGCGCCCGGAGCAACCGGATCACGGTGGCCGGCTCCCCCTCCGACCGGAGCAGGAGCTTCCTGGTCCGATCCGCCAGCGGCCGCATGCTCATCGGCAGGACCGGGGCGGACGGACTCCCTCCCTCCAGAACGTGGATCATCGCCTCTTGGAGACGCTGCACGTCCTCGAGGAGGCTGGCTTCACCGCGTCGTCGTTCCTCGTCCTGTCGATGGGCGAGGAGTCCTCGGCGGAGCTCCCGGCAGATGTCGTCCAGCAGGCGCAGGGTGGGCGGGTGGTTCACGACGGACCCGCTCCGAGGAACGCGCTCAGGTCCCATCGGGCCCGTCGCCGTGGACCAACTGGTCCCCGGAGGTGCCGTGCTTGTCCATCAGCCGGTAGATGGTGGTGCGGTCGACGCCGGCACGGCGCGCCGCTTCCGAGATGTTTCCCTTCGCCTCTTCCACGATGTGGCTCAGGTACCGGGTCTCGAACTCGCTGAGGAGTCGCTCGCGGGCCTCCCGGTATTCCAGGGAGAGGTAGGAATCGAAGGATGGCATCCCAGCCCTCGACGCTCCGTGTCCGGTCCCCCCGTGGAGCGGGATGTCGCCGGGTTCGAGGACCGAACCGGGTTCGGCGAGGACCACGAGGTGCTCGATGACATTCCGGAGCTCCCGTACGTTGCCGGGGAAGGCGGCGGACTGGAGTTCACGGATGGCCCCGGGAGAGAAGCGAGGGACATCCTCCCCACGCGTGCGATGCTGGGCCCAGAACTCCTGGAGGAAATCCTCCGCCAGCTTGGGGATGTCGGCGGTACGCTCGCGGAGGGGTGGTACACGGATGGGGACGACCCGCAGACGGTAGTGCAGGTCCTCGCGGAGTCGGCCTTCCCGGATGGCTTCCTCCGGATCACGATTCGTGGCGGCGATGAACCGGACGTTCACCACCGCATCGGTCTCCACCGAACCGACTCGCCGGACGACGCCGTCCTGGAGCACCCGTAGGAGCTTGGCCTGCGTGGCCAGG
>CAKZOQ010000386.1 GCA_937136445.1 uncultured Gemmatimonadota bacterium | reverse complement strand
GCCGTGCTCCCGATGGAGATCGAGGGAGACGAGCGATTTCAGCCCCTTTCCCGGGGCCTGGCGGCCCAGATCTCCTCGGACCTGGCCCTTCTGGACCGCTTCTCCCTTGTGGAGCGCCTCAGCCTCCAGACGCTCCTCGGAGAGTTGGAGAGAAGCCGGTCGCCCCTCTTCGACTCCACCACGACCCCGCGCTTCGGGCGGGTGGTGCAGGCCGGACGGCTCGTCCAGGGGACCGGGTCGCTGCCTGCGGAGGGGCCCATCGGGCTCGATGCCCAGGTGATCTCCCTGGACGGTGAGGTGACGGGGGCCGGTGCGCAGTCCGGCTCGCTGGACGATCTCTTCCGCCTCCAGAAGGAGCTCGTCTTCGCCATCGCAGGCCAGCTCGGATACACGGTCTCCGCCGCGGAACGGGCACGCATCCTGGAGAACGGGACCCGAAACCTCCAGGCCTTCCTCGCCTACTCCGAGGGACTCGAGCTGCAGGCCCAGGGAGACCACGCCGGGGCCGCCGCCCGGTTCGGGACGTCCTATCGGCTGGATCCTGGGTTCGACGATGCCTACGAAGCCCTGGAGACCTCCGTGGGAGCCGATGTGGCGAGCACCTCGGGTCCCGCCGGGATCCTGGGGACCGTCACGCTGTCCGGAACTGGGGTGGACCAGGCTCTGCAGCCGCCTGGAACCGCCGGTGCCAACCCCCTGGGCCTGGCCATCCTCTCGGGAGCCAGTGACGTGAGTGCGACCCAGGGCGAGCAGGTCACCGGGGGGGGTACGGGGAGCGGCACGGTGGACCCCATCCAGAACCTCACCACGCCGGCACCTCCTCCGACCCAGCTCCTGGGCATCATCCGACTCACCATCCGGATCCCGGGTTGACCATGCGCCTCACCCTGCCGGTCCTCGCCTTCGTCCTGGCCGGCCTGGGAGCACCCCTGGTCGCGCAGAGCCCCGCCAGCGTTACCGCCGCCGCGGTGGTGGACGGCTATTCCTTCGACCCGGGCCTGGGCTTCGAAAGCGTCACCGAGTTCTCCCTCCCCGTTGTGGGTCGGATGGGGTTGGGCGACCGCGCGAACCTGGTGGTCTCCACCGGGTGGGCCTCCCTCACGTCGAAGCAGGCCGACGGCGAAGAGGTCACGCTCTCGGGCGTCCTGGACACCGAGGCACGGCTGACGCTGTCCATGGTCCCGAACCGCTTCTCGCTCCTGGCGACGGCGGTCCTGCCCAGCGGCACCTCGTCGCTGGAGACGGAGCAGCTCCCGGTGCTCGCGGTGATCGCCAACGAGGCCCTCGACCTGTCCACGGTCCGCTTCGGCTCCGGCGGGGCGGTGGGTGGCGGCGTCGTGGGCGCGCTCCCGGTGGGCGTGATGGCGCTGGGTGTCGCCGCGACGGTCCGACAGGACTTCGCCTACGACCCCGTGGCCTCCTCCCCCACCGAGTTCCAGCCTGGTGCCGAGGCGAAGCTGCGCGTCGGGCTCGAAGGCCCCGTGGCCCGCACGGCCTACCTCCGGTTCGCCGGGATCGTCTCCTACCGCGGCGAGGACGAGCTCGGCGGCACCGAGCAGGGGTCGTCGAGCACGCTCTGGACCGGCTACGCCGCCCTGGAGAACGGCTTCGGCACCTCGGACCTCGTGGTGTACCTCTTCGACAACTTCCGTACGGCACCCCGCCTGGAGGGCACGGCCTTCGGGCCCACCGTCCTGCCCCGCTCGAACACCTTCGCGGCAGGAGCACGGTGGTCGTTTCCGGTGCGGGGGCTGGACCGGGTCACCCCCCTGCTGGAGTACCGCCTCACCCAGGCCGCCCCCAGCCCGACGGTGGACGAGCTGGAGGAGCTGGGCACCTCCCTCCGCGCCGGCGTGGAGTACCGGCTCCGGGCCGCCCCGCGCGCCTCGCTGGTCCTCAAGGCCCAGGGTGTCTGGGGTGAGGTGGGCGACCTCCGGGGCTCGCCACTGGTGGGGGTCTCCGGCTACCGGGCCGGGGTCCACCTGGAGCTCACCCGATGAGCGGCCGGAGGACGGGACTCCTGGGTCGTGCCCCGACCGCGGGTGCGCTCTTCGCGGCCCTCCTCGGGCTGACGGTCCTGGCCTGTGGCGACTCCGCCGGGCCCCTGGTATCCGGCGCCGGCGACGGATACGGAACGCTGCTGGTGACGGCGCAGGCCCAGGAGCTGGCCGTCCTTCCCGCCGCGCTCGAGCCCGCCACGCTCCAGGCGCTGGTGAGCTCCGCCGACGGCATGGAGGTCGTGAAGGACACGACGCTCGCCGTCACGCCCGGCCAGCAGTTGGCTCTGGAACTCCCGGTGGAGGTGGAGGGACCGGACCAGCCCTTCCTCCTCGAACTCCTCATCCGGACCGCCGAGGGCGTCCTCGTCTACCAGGTGGGCCCGATCCCCGTCGTCGCCCGCCTTCTCGGCTCCGGGGGATCTGCGCAGGAGGTCACGCTCACGTACGTGGGCCCCGGCGCCGACGCCCAGAGCCTCGAGATCGTCCCGGGGGAATCCCGGGTCGTCTCCGGGGAGACGGTGAGCCTCGACGCCCGAGCCCGATCGGGCACCGGCGGCGACCTGGGCTCCACCCCGGTGGAGTGGTCCACCCTCGACCCCGACCTCGTCGTTCTCGAGGACGAGGCGACGGGACGGTGGCGCGGTCTGGAGCTGCGGGGCGTGGCGAGGGTCGTGGCGGAGCTCGAACCGGTGGGTCTGGCCGACACCGCCCTCATCCGGGTGGTGCCCCGCGCCGCAGAGCTGGTCGCCGTGAGCGGAAACGGACAGATGGGTGGGGCCGGCGTGCCGCTGCCCCAGCCCGTGATCGTCCGGGTGCTGGGGACGGATGGCC
Source organism: uncultured Gemmatimonadota bacterium (assembly GCA_937136445.1). GTDB lineage: Bacteria > Gemmatimonadota > Gemmatimonadetes > Longimicrobiales > Gaopeijiaceae > JAJCZZ01. The sequence goes on along the minus strand of CAKZOQ010000386.1, from coordinate 2,535 downwards.
TGCCGGTGGAAGGGGAGGAGATCTCCTTCGCCCCGGCCCAGGACGGAGTCGCCGAACCGGAGACGGCGGTGTCCGACGCCGAGGGGCTCGCCTCGGCGAGCTGGACGCCCGGCCCGTTGGTGGGCACCCAGACCCTCACGGCGTCGGTGGCCGCCGATCCCGAGCTGGCAGTCTCCTTCTCCGCCGAGGTGGGTCCGGCACCGCTGGCCCGGATCATCCTCACTCCGGAGGAGATCCTCTTCTCGTCCCTGACCGCCACCCGGCGGTTGACGGCAGAGGGCCGGGACGGCTTCGGAAACCTGGTCGAACTGGAGTCGGTGCTCTGGACCTCGTCGGCTCCTGGAATCGCGCGGGTGAACCAGAACGGCGGGGTCACCTCCGTGGCCAACGGAACAGCCGACGTGACGGCCTCCTCCGAAGGGGTCACCTCCGAGCCCGCCCGCATCACCGTCAGCCAGGTGCCGGTGACCGCGGTGCTGGCACCTGGATCCGGCTGGACGCTGACCCTCGGCCAGAACCTGCAGTTCACCGCGGTCGCCCGGGACAGCCTCGAACGGCCCGTGTCGGGTGCGACCTTCGGGTGGAGCTCCTCCAACCCGGCGGTGGCTCCGGTGAATGCCACCGGGTCCGTCCAGGGGCTGGCCCCGGGGAATGCCACCATCCGCGCCCGCCTCCTTTCGGACACGCTGATCCAGGCGCAGTCGTCGGGGACGGTGGTGGATCCGCCGAACCCACCCTCCGGCGTCACGGTGGTGCCCAACGAGGGAGAAGGGGGCGAGCTGTTCAGCTACACGGTGCGCTGGGTGGACAACAGCCCCGACGAGACCCGCTTCCAGGTGGAGCGGAGCCTCAACGCAGGCGCCACCTGGCAGGTGGCGGGCAACGCGGAGCTGGGCGCCACCTCCTTCTTCGATTCCGGTCCGCCCAACGGCTGGCCCAACGACCGACGGGTCCTCCACCGGGTCCGGGCCTGTCGGGGGGAGGCGTGCTCGCCCCCTGCCACGAGCACGGCCATCGAGTACACCCAGCCGAATGCGCCGGGCAACGTCACCGCCACGCTCAACGGCGAGACCTTCGACGTGAGCACCACCTGGAACGACCCGAACTCATTCGAGGGCGGGTACGAGGTCCAGCTGTGGGAGGTGTGCTTCTCGGACAACCTCGTGGCCAGCGTGGTCCTGCCGCCCAACGCGACGTCCTACACCTTCGAGGATGTGAACGGGACCCAGTTCCAGGCGCGGGTCCGGGGGCTCGGACAGGGTCCCTTCGACTCGGGGGAGACCCGTTCGAACGTGACCGGGGGCATCTGCATCGGTCAGCAGTGACCGGCGGTTTTGCGAGCCCGCGCGCGGGCTCAGCCCAGCCGGCCTAGATCCGCTCCAGGATGAAGCCCGGCGTGTACTGGGTGAGCCATCCGGAGAGGACGGTGAAGGTGCCGGTCAGGAGGAGGATCCCCAGCCCCACCAGGAGCACGCCCGACGCCTTCTCCACCACCGGGATGAAGCGCCGGTACTTCTGGAAGGTCTGGAGGAACCAGTCCAGCGCCACCGACGCCACCAGGAAGGGGATGGCGAGCCCCAGGGAGTAGACGCTCAGGAGCCCCACCCCGGCCCAGACCGTCTCCTGGCTGAAGCCGTAGGTCAGGATGGCCCCCAGCACCGGACCGATGCAGGGTGTCCAGCCGGCCCCGAAGGCCATGCCCACGCCCAACGTGCCCAGGTACCCCGCCGGCTTGTCCGCCAGGTGGAGCCGCTTCTCCCGCATGAGGGGCATGATCCGGAAGACGCCGGCCAGGTGCAGCCCCAGGAGGATGATGATGACGCCGCCGATGCGCGCCACCCAGAGCTCGTACTGCTGGAAGAACTGCCCCAGGAACGAGGCCGAGGCGCCCAGGATCACGAAGATGAGGCTGAAGCCCCCCACGAAGAGCAGGGAGTGGATCATGGTGGCTCGACGGTCCACCCCCTCCTCGAGGTCGTCCAGGCTCATCCCGGTGACGAAGGTGAGGTAGCTGGGGACCAGCGGGAGCACGCAGGGCGAGAGGAAGGAGAACACGCCCGCCGTGAGCGCGATGAGGATGCCGACTTCGGTCACTGGGGGGTCTCCTCGTGGTGTGCTGCCAGCTCGGCGGAGCGCCGGGCTTCGTCATGCTCCTGTCGGGCGCGTCGGGCCTGGACCCAGGCCCGGATCCCCGTCACCAGCCCGAACCACCCGGCGGCGACGGCGACGATCCAACCTACCACCGTGGGGAAGAGGGCGCTGAGGACCGCCACGATGAGGATGAGGGCCGCCGAGGTCCCCAGCACCGTGCGATCTTCCCGACCCAGCGTCCGGTCGCCCGCCAGGGCGTCGCCCAGCGCCGCCCCCGCCCGGAGGAAGGGGGCGATGCGAAGGCGGGACGCTCCGGTACCGAGCGTCCGGAGCTGCTCCTCCAGGCGTTCGGGGAGGGTGCCCTCCGGGTCCAGCGACTCCCTGGGCGCGGGATGCTCCCCCTTGGTGGGAAGATACCGGAGGGGTCGTGGGGTTCCCGGCAGG
>CAKZOQ010000385.1 GCA_937136445.1 uncultured Gemmatimonadota bacterium | reverse complement strand
GGGGTGGCGGAGATCGTCTCCACCCTCCTGGTGCTGGGGGCCTGCTTCCTCCATCTGAAGGCCCGGCGCCCGGTGGGGTGGGGGAGGGCGCTGGCCATGGGCCTCCTCTACCTCCTGGCCTTCGGCACCAAGGAGAGCGCCGTCACCCTCCCCGGGGTCATCTTCCTCCTGGACGCCGCGCGGGGACGCATCGGCTTCCGGGAGCTGCCGGGCTACCTGCGGGAAACCTGGCGGGTCTGGCTGGCGCTGGTGGTGGCCGCCGCCGCCATCCTCTTCATGCGCTTCCAGATCCTGGGCAGCGTCGCCGATCCCCAGGGAGCGCTGGGGGCCGAGATCCTGGCGGACATTCCCAAGATCTGGACCCTCGGCGAGATCTGGAGCCACTACGTCCGGCTCATGGTCTTCCCCCTGGACCTCTCGGCGGACTACAGCCCGGAGGTGATCCCGGTCTCCTGGGGCTGGACCGCGGTAAACGTCACCGGCGTCGTGCTGGCGCTGGGGATCCTCGTGGGCGCGTGGGTGGCGTGGCGGCGGGGCCCCATGGCCCAGGGCCGGATCACCGCCCGGACGGCGGCCTTCGCCGTCGTCTGGTTCCTGGTGACCATCTCGCCCGTCTCCAACGTCCTCTTCCTCACCGGCGTGCTCCTGGCCGAGCGCACCCTCTACCTGCCCTCGGTGGGGATCGCGGCGGGCATGGGGTGGCTGGTGGTCCGCCTGGCCAGGGACCGGCCACGGGGGGCCTGGGTGGGGCTGGTGCTGGTGGTGGTCCTGGCCTCCGCTCGGGTCTGGGAGCGGAACCCCACCTGGCGGAGCACCCCGGTGGTCTTCGAGCGCATGATCCAGGACTACCCCCACTCGGGTCGGTCGCAATGGGTGCTGGGGGATCTCTTCTTCCAGCAGGGCCGGCGGAGCGAGGGCCTGACCTCGTACCGGGCGGCCATCGACCTGCTGGGCACCCACCCGAAGCTCATCGCCGAGGTCGGTCGCCGGATGATCGCGGCGGAATACTATCGCTCGGCCCAGAACCTCCTGGAGTACTCCTTCCGCGACCACCCCGACCTCTCGGTGGCCCCGGGGCTCATCGCCGTCATCCGCTCCGAGGTGGGGGATGCCCTCGGGACCGAGCGGTGGGCTCGCATCGCCCTTACCATCCGACCGGAGGACCCGGTCCGGCAGCACCTCCTGGCCTGGTCCCTGGCGGAGCAGGGGCGATGGGAGGAGGCGGTGGAGGCACGCCGCCGCGCCATCGAGCAGGGCGAGGGCGACTACTGGCAGCAGTGGATGTCGCTGGCGTATCTCGAAGCCTGGTCCGGGGACACCACGGCGGCGGTGTATGCGCTGGATTCGGCGTGGACGCTGGCCGTCACCGAAGGAGGTGCGGTGCAGGTGGATTCCCTCTTCGTGGAGCTCGGGGTCCTCCCTCCGGACGAGCGTGCCGAGGAGCCGGACGGGGGCTGAGCGCCCCCGGCCCCACCCCCGTCGCCCCCGGAGAACCATTCAAGCTTGATGGGTGTTCCGTCTTGCAAAGAGGGGAGATCCTTGCAGAATCCCATGCGTCGTGCCTGCTCGACGCTCGTGTCGGGATCACCATAATCACCGTAAGTCGTTGATGCACAACGGTTTATGGTAATTCGCACCAAAGGTGGAACGGCCCGTGCACCTAAGAGCGGTGCAGTTGTCCAAGTTTCACTCACACCTGGAGTACCAACATGCGGGACAGCAAGGGTTTCACCCTGATCGAGCTCCTCATCGTGGTGGTGATCATCGGAATCCTGGCGGCCATCGCCATTCCGAAGTTCTCCGCGACGCGTGAGAAGGCCTATTTCGCGGCCATGAAGTCGGATCTCAAGAACCTGGCGAGCCAGCAGGAGATCTACTACGCGGACGCCTATTCCTACTCGAACCAGACGACGGACCTCTCCTTCACGAACTCCGAGGGCGTGAACGTCGCCATCTCGAACGTGAGCTCCTCCGGTTGGGCCGCGACCGCGACCCACTCCGCGCTCGGCGGCAGCGAGGGTTGCTCCATGTACTACGGCACGTCCACTGCGGTGGCCGTGGGTACCACCACCCCGTCGCAGCCGGGTGAGGTCGCCTGCACCAACTAAGGTGCCTGTAGCAAGCCCGCACGGAACGCGGGTGTGAAATGAAGCTGGCAGGGCGGTCCGGGTGTCTTCGGATCCCGGGCCGTCCAAGCCGCTTCTTCACCTCCGGCCCACCTGGGCCACCCTTCTCCGGCCCCCCTGGGCCACTCCATGACCTGCGGAGGATCCCCCATGAAGACCCCCACGGACGACGGATTCACGCTCATCGAACTCCTGATCGTGGTGGTCATCATCGGAATCCTGGCCGCCATCGCCATCCCCAAGTTCTCCTCGACACGCGAGCGGGCCTACCTCTCGGCGCTGCGGGCGGACCTGAGGAACCTGGCGAACCTGCAGGCCGTCTACTACAACGAGATGTACTCCTACTCGATGTCGGCCTCGGATCTCTCCTTCACGAACAGCGAAGGCGTGGTCGTCAGCATGGTCGAGGCGGACAACACCGGCTGGTCGGCTTCCGCCAGCCACATGGCCATGCCCGGCGAGTCGTGCGCCATCTATCACGGAAACGCTTCCGTGCTCTCTCCGGCCAATGTGGAGAGCTCGGTCCAGTGCTCGCGCTGACGCTCCGGCACTGACCTTCCGGGCTTCCCCGCCCAGCTTGCCGTCCGTCTCCCGGCCGGCCCACCTTTCCGGGTCCCGACCCTCTCGCCTCCGCGAGCCCCTCTTGCCCGGACCCATGTCCCCCAGCCCTCTCCGCCGCGACCTCCTCCTGAACTTCGGGGCGTTGTTCGCTGCTGCGGTGCTCGTCGCAGGAATCGCCGTCTGGGCGGTTCTCCCGGCGCTGGAGACCGTTCCGGTCATCCTCCTCTTCGTCCTGGTCCTCGTCGTGGCGGACCTCGCCGTTCTCTTCGTGTTCGGAGGTGCCTTCCTGCGCCGCCGACTGGTGGAACCGGTGGAGGCGTTGGCCGACGACGCCCGACGCATCGCCGAGGGCGCCTACCACCACCGCATCCAGCCCTCGGACAGCCTGGAGCTCGAGTCCGTCCGCCAGAGCGTGAACGCCATGGCCGACCGGCTCATCGAGGATCAACGCCTGCTCGCGGAAAACGTCGCCTCGCTGGACCGGACCAACCGGGAGCTCGTCCGGGCTCGTGACCAGGTGATCCAGACCGCCCGGCTGGCCTCGGTGGGTACGCTGGCCGCCGGGATCGCCCACGAGGTGGGCAACCCCCTCGGCGCCATCATGGGCTTTGCGGATGTGGCCCGGAAACGTGCGGAGACGGCCGACGCCGACACCGAGATGCTGGACGCCATCCGGGACGAGGCCAACCGCATCGATCTCATCGTCCGGGGGCTCCTGGAGTACGCTCGCCCCAAGCAGGAGGAGGCGGGTCCCGTGGCCCCGGAAGAGGTGTTGGTGGGGGTCCGGAAGCTCCTGGAGAACCAGGGCAAGCTGGAGGAGGTGGAGGACGACTGGAGAATCGACGCCCCGGTAGCCCCGGTGGTCATGGAGCCCCACCGGCTCGAGCAGGTGCTGGTCAACCTCTTCCTCAACGCCCTGCACGCCCTCCGCGGCCATCCGGAGCCCCGCATCCGGGTCTCCCTGGATCGGGAGGCCGGCGCGGTGCAAGCGCTCCCCGCCCGCCGGGAGGACGATCCCCCGGGCATCAACTACATGCACCGCAGGCGGGTCTCGCGAGACGACGACGCCGGTGGAGTGGATACCCTCTTCACGGCTCCGGAGATCGTCCTCGTCCGGGTGGCGGACAACGGCCCCGGCGTTCCCTGGCCGGACCGCGAGTCCATCTTCGATCCCTTCTTCACCACCAAGGAGCCCGGCGACGGGACGGGTCTGGGGCTCTCCATCTGTGCCCGGCTGGTGGAGGGGATGGGGGGCCGAATCGAGGTGGGTGGGTCCGACATGGGGGGCGCGCTCTTCACCATCCGTCTCCCGGGCCACCCCGGTGAGGACGAGACCGACCCCGACACGCCCTCCGACGAACGCTCCCCCCAACCCCACTCGGCATGAGAATCCTGATCATCGACGACGATGCGGGCCTCCGGAAGTCCCTCTCCCTCATCCTGGGAGACGCCGACTACGACGTCCTCCAGGCGGAGAACGGAGAACAGGGGCTCGAGGTGGCGGCTCGAGAGATGCCGGACCTCATCCTCTGCGACATCCGCATGCCTTCCATGGACGGCATGACCTTCCTCGAACGGTACCAGAAGGACGGAGGAGAGGCGCTCGTCCTGATGATGACGGCCTACGGCAGCGTGGAGCTGGCGGTGGACGCCATGACGAAGGGTGCCTACGACTACATCCCGAAGCCCTTCGGCGCCGACGAGGTCCTCCTCACGGTCCGGAAGGCGGTGGAGCGGGAGCAGCTTCGCCGGGAGGTGGGACGTCTCCGGAGCGAGGTGCGGGTGGAGCGCCGCTACGGGGAGATCGTTGCCGGATCGGCCGCCATGCGGAAGGCGCTGGAGGTGGCGGGCAAGGTGGCGCGCCACTCCTCCTCGGTCCTCCTCACCGGCGCCAGCGGGACGGGGAAGGAGCTGGTGGCCCGACTGGTCCACGGCGAGAGCCCACGGAGCAACCGACCCTTCGTGCCGGTGAACTGCGGTGGGATCCCCGAACAGCTCCTGGAATCGGAGTTCTTCGGGCATGTGAAGGGGGCCTTCACCGGCGCGGACCGGGACAAGGAGGGCCTCTTCGAGGCGGCGGACGGAGGCAGCCTCTTCCTGGACGAGGTGGGGGAGCTTCCGGCGACCCTCCAGGTGAAGCTCCTCCGGGCGCTTCAGGAGCAGGAGGTGCGGAGGGTTGGTGCCACCAAGACCCGTTCCGTGGACGTGCGCATCATCTCCGCCACGAACCGGGACCTGGAGGAGGCGGTGGAGCTCGGGGAGTTCCGGGAGGATCTCTACTATCGGCTCGCCGTCGTCCCCATCCATCTTCCCCAGCTCCGTAATCGGGCGGAGGAGATCCCGGAGCTGGTCCAGCACGTCCTGGAGCGCCAGACCACCCGCATGGGCATCGAGGTCGACGGCGTGGAGCCCGAGGCCATGGAGGTGCTCCTGGAGTACCCCTGGCCGGGGAACGTCCGGGAGCTGGAGAACGTCCTGGAACGGGCGCTCATCCTCACCGAAGGCCCCAGGATCCGGTTGGAGGACCTCCCGGAGAGTGTGCGCATGCCTCCGCCGGACACCCCGATCCTCGGCGTGGATGGGGAGGACCTGTCGGTGAAGCGGCAGGGAGCCCGGCTGGAAAAGCACCTCATCGAGGTGGCGCTGGACCGTACCGGTGGAAACAAGACCCAGGCCGCCGAGCTCCTGGACCTGTCGCCTCGCGCGCTGCGCTACAAGGTGAAGGAGTACGGCCTGGTGTAGCCCTCTTCGGTGGGGTGTCGGGGTCTGCGGCGGCTCGGCCCATCCCTCCATGGAGAAGCCCGGAGGAGCCCCGCATCCTGGTGCATGGCACCGCACACCCGCCCCCGACGACGTCCTTCCGGCCACACCCTCCTCGAGGTGGCGACGGCCCTCCTTCTCCTGACCGTCCTCCTGGGCATCGGCGTGCAGGGAGGCCGGACCCTGGTGGATCGAAGCGCCGTGGCCTCTGCCCGGGAGGCCCTCGTGGGACTGGTGGCACGGGCCCGGGTGGAGGCCACGGCAGGCGGGGGGAGCGTCCTCCACCTCCGAGCCCGGCCCCCCGGGGGTTGGGTGGAGGTGGCGGGGGACACGCTGCTTCGGCTTTCGTTGGCGGATCGGGGCACCGAACTCGAGCTGCCGGGTGGCGCGGAGGACTGGTCGCTGGCCTTCGACCCGATGGGACTCGGGGTGGTCGCCGCCGGAACGCTCTCCCTGCGTCGCGGCCAGGCCGAGACGCGGGTCGTCATCTCGGGGTACGCTCGGGTGCGGCGGCGATGAGGACCGGATGGTGGCGGTTCCGGGGAGCGGACGGGTTCACCCTGGTCGAGACCCTGGTGGCTCTGGTCCTGCTGGAGGTGGGCCTTCTGGGGGTGGTGGGCACCCTCGTCCTGGCCACCCGCACCCTCGCCGGGGCCGAGGCGCGGCAGGAGGCGGTCCTTCGGGCGCGTGTGCTCCTCGATTCCCTGGCGCGGGTCGAGGGGTCGGGGGAGGGCGACGTCGTGGAGACCTGGGGCCGGGGGAGCTGGTCCCGGGGGGGGAACGGGGTGGTGCGACTCCGGCTGGAGGTGGACGGCTCCGTGATCGACGTGGAGTCGCAGGTGCACGCGGTGTCGGAGGCGCATGGGGCCGGGGCGGCCCGTCTGGACGGAGGCGGACCGTGAGGTCCCGCGGCGCCTCCCTCGGCGCGACCCTCCTGGACGCGCTCCTGGCGGTCCTCCTGGGAAGCCTCCTCCTCACGGCGGCGTTGCGGCTCCTGGTGGGGGTCCAGGGCGGGACCCTCACACTCATCGCCCGTTCGGACCGGCTCCAGGCGGTTCGTCTGACCGAGGCCGTGGCGCGGATCGACGGCCCTGGACGGGCGGGCGGGGAGACGGGTGAGGTCCTGGAGGTGCGGGCCTTCCGGGGGACGGGGGTGGCGTGTTCCTGGGGAGGTGGGTTGGTGGTGGTGCGAGGCGTTCGGCTCCCGGACCCCGGCAAGGACTCGGTCCGGATCCTCGGGGAGGACGGACGGTGGCGGGGGCACCGACTGGTGTCCGCCGAGGACCGACCCGAAGGGGAATGCCTCGTCTCCGGTCCGGGCCGGCGCCAGCGCTGGACGGTGGACCCGGAACCGGAGCTGCCCTGGGTGGCAGGGCGGTACTTCGAGCGGGGAAGCTACCACCTCGCCGACGGTGCCGTCCGGTACCGGCGGGGGAGGGGCGGACGCCAGCCCCTCACCCCGGAGCTCCTGCACCCCGAGAGCCGGTTCGTGTCCACGCCCTGGGGACTTCGGGCGGAGCTGCGGTTCCGGCCCGCCCGGGGGGGCGCGGAGGCAGTCCGAGGTGCGCCCGAGAGGATGTGGCATGTGGCCGTCTCGAACCGGTGAAGATCCGATGACCGGCGGGAGGGAGAGAGCCGGGGAGGTGCGCCGGGGAGGATTCGTCCTGGTCGCCACCGTCGTGATCCTGGTGACGCTGGCGCTCCTCGTCCACGGCGCTCTGGTGCTGGCTCGAATGGAGCGGCT
>CAKZOQ010000384.1 GCA_937136445.1 uncultured Gemmatimonadota bacterium | reverse complement strand
CTACTTCGTGGAACACCTCCTGGGGGCCACGCCGCCGGAGGAGTACGAGATCGGGGCGGCGCGGAGGCTGATCCCGTGAGGGCCCTCGGACCAGGGACCGGGCGAGCGGGCGTGGGCCTGGTGGGCACCCTGCTCCTGGTGATGGCGGGGTGTGGGGGAGAGGCGCCGGCGGATGCCCGGAATGAGGGGACGGTGGGTGAGGCGGAGGCGCCCGCTGTGGGTCCCGCGACGGGAAGCGACGGCGGGGCGGCCCAGGACGACATGGCCCCGGACCCGGACGTCGTGGGCACCCTGCAGACCGTCTTCGACGCCCTGGAGACCGGAGACGGCGCGCTGCTCCGGTCGGTGGTGGCGCCGGAGGTGGTCATGCACTTCGCCGAGACCCGGGACGGCGAGACCACCCACGCCTCGGCGACGCTGGAGGGACTGGTGGAGCGCATCGAGAGCAGCCCGGAGCCGCTCATCGAGCGGATGTGGGACCCGGAGGTGCGGGTGGAGGGCACCCTGGCCACCATCTGGGCCCCCTACGACTTCTACGCGGGCTCGGAGCTGAGCCACTGCGGGATCGACGCCGCCACCATGCTGCGCCAGGCGGACGGATCGTGGCAGATCGTGGCGCTGTCGTGGACGCGGGCCCAGCCTCCGGCGTGTGACCTGCACCCGGAGGGACCGCCGAGCTGAGGCTCAGGTGCTGGGCAACCGCCGGACATGGAGGATCTCTCTGCCTTCCACCCGACGAACGTCGTCGGAGGAGAGCGTGAGAACCGCGAGCGTGTCCCCCGTTCCTGCCACGAACTCCACCTCGAAGGCGCCCTGGTCATGGACATGGACCACGGTGCCGACATCTCCGGCTTCGAGGCCATGGTCGGGGAGGTCGCGACAGAGGACGACCGGCGCCAGTTCGTTCATGGGAAGGGACTCTGCTGGGGATACGCCGTGATGAGAATGGGCGGCTCCTCGTGCCGCACCATCCATACGGTCGCGAGCGAGACAGCGTTCCCATCGGGGGCCTGAACGCGGCCCCAAACATGGTACTTGTCTCCCCACGGCGTCGCCTCATGATCGACGACCTTCCCGTCCCGGGCCACCTCGAGCAGCGCCCGCTCCAGCAGCGCCGGCACCTCGGGAAGAAACCCACGGGAGCGGAAGTACTCCGCCTTTGTTCCGCCCACCGGATGGCCCTCTGCGAGGAGGCATGCTGTCAGCTTGGACCACGGTACGGAGGCGGAATCACCGCCAGGCAGACTCAGTGGCGACCTCCAGACTCGGGAGCGAGTTGGCGGACCTGAGCCTCGCAGGACCCAGAAGGCTCTGGCATGGTCGGATGGGACGCACCGCCCACCCCCTCCCCCGGACCTTGCGCGCCCGACCGGGTATGGGAGCCTTGATCCACCCTCACACCTAGGCTCTCTCCGTGCGATTCCGAGCCTTCGCTCCGCACCCCGCGGCCCGACCCCCGAACCCGTTCGACATGAATCCTGCGCCCGCCTCCCGCCTGCCCACCCGACGGTCGTCCCCTGGGTCCGCCGTGGGATCGCCGCTGGGTGGACGGTCGCCTGGGTCCCGGCACGCCGTCCTCGTCGCGACGGCCTTCCTGGCGGTCCTCGCGTTCTTCGCCGCGGTCCCCGGAGCCCTCGCCGGCCAGATGACCGAGGAGGGGGAGGTACCCGAGCGCCTCGCCGTCTTCCTCGACTGCACCGACTGGTGTCAGCAGCAGTTCATCCGGCAGGAGCTGACCTACGTAGACTGGGTGCGGGACCGGGAGGTCGCCGACGTCCATGTCCTGGTCACCGAGGAGGACACCGGCGCCGGCGGCGAGGCCCAGACCTTCGACCTCATCGGCCTGGGCGTCTTCGAGGGGATGGATTACTCCACGGTCTACACCACCACGGCCAACTCCACGCAGGCCGAGGAGCGCGACGGCTTCCTGCAGACACTGCAGGCGGTGCTGGTCCCCTACATGATGCAGACCTCCATGGGCCCGCAGGTCCGGGTGGCGGTGGAGGAAGCCGAGGCGGCGGGGCCGGCGGTGACCCAGCCCGTGGACGATCCCTGGGACTACTGGACCATCGAGTTCTACGCCGACGGGAGCGCCGACTTCGAGTCGCGCCAGCAGGCCCTGGACACGCGCTGGGGCGTCTACGTGGGTCGGGTATCGGAGGACTGGAAGATCCAGTTCCGCCCCTTCTTCAATTACAACTACGACCGCTTCGAGCGGGGCGAGGAGGACGAAGAGGAGATCATCCGGAGCAATGCACGGCGCAACGGCTTCACCACCTACGCCGTGAAGAGCGTCTCACCCCACTGGTCCGTGGGCGCCTTTGCCGACGCCTTCACCTCCACCTTCGACAACGTGGAGTGGCGCTACCGTTTCATGCCCGCCGTCGAATGGAGCCTCTTCCCCTACCGCGAGGCGACGCGGCGCCAGCTCACCGTCGCCTACCGCATCGGCGCGTCCCACATCACCTACCGGGATACGACGATCTACGAGGAGACCCAGGAGCTGCTGCCCGAGCACACCCTCACCGCCGAGTACGAGGTCACGCAACCCTGGGGCGAGGTGGACATCGGGCTCAACGCGTCGCAGTACCTGCAGGACCTGGACTTCTACAGTCTCAGCTTCGACGGCAGCATCGACGTGCGCATCACCCAGGGACTCTCCATCGAGCTGGGCGCCGACGTCGCCTTCATCCAGAACCAGTTGAACCTTCCCAAGGGCGACGCCAACCTCGAGGAGGTCCTGCTGCGCCGGCGGCAGCTCGAGACGAACTACGAGGCCGGACTGAGCTTCGGCTTCCGATATCGGTTCGGGTCCATCTACAACAACGTCGTGAACACGCGCTTCGGGGGCGGGCCGAACCAGGACCGGTTCTAGCCCAGAGACAGGCGGGGGGGCGTCCTACGGCACCAGTCGAACCGCTGCACGATGGCCTGGAGCTCGGGCCAGCCGCTCGTCGCAGGTGAGCATCGGCGCCTCGAGCCCTTCGGCCAGCGCGACGTAGGCCGCGTCGTAGGCGGAGAGGTTGGCCCGCAGGCCCCAGATCCTGGGGACCAACGCGCGTGCACCATGCCGGACGAGGGGAAGGTCGACCAGGAGCTCGACGGCGGCCTGGGCGCGTTCCGGATCCAGGGCACCCGACGCCTCCCACCGGCGGAGGACCTGGGTCACTTCGAGGTCCACCAGGTCCGGCGCGTGCCAGCGACCGTCCATATCCTCCAGCCGCACGCCCACTTCCTCGCCCCGGGGGGTCCCCAGGAGGAACTCGAGGAGCGCCGACGCGTCGAGGACGATCAACGCGAGTCGCGCTCGGCCCGCACGGCGTCCGCAGCCGACTCCGGAGGGTGGCCGGGCTGGAGCGATCGGATGCGGGACTGGATCTCGGCCAGGGTGGGCTCCTCCACCGCCCGGCGCAGCGCCTGGAGGGCGAAGTCGGAGAGGGTGGTGCCGTGGGCGGCGGCCCGCTCCTTCGCCTTCTGATGGAGCTCGTCGGGGACGTGCCGGATCTGAATCATGACGGACATGTGTACAACATGTTCCGGGGTTCGAGCCATGTCCAGATGGGACGGGCGGACGGGGCAGCCACCGGTGTGGCGGGGCCGCGCCCGTAGGTCGTTGCTCGCGGGCCGGCGGATTGCGCCGTCGATGGCCCCTGCAGCATGCTCGCGGGAAGCCTTCGCTTCCTTCTGTCGCCGAGATCGCCATGCCCGTCCCGTCAGCCCATTCCCTCCGTTCGCTTCGTGGCACCGCGCTGCTCCTCGCGGCCCTCGTGCCCTTGGCCCTCGCGTGCGGGGGAGGCGAGGACACCCCGGGGGACGCGGCCCACAGCCCGGCCGGGGAGATGGACGCGGCGGCGGGAGGGGGTGCGGCCGACGGGTCCGCCCAGGTGGGCCCGCCCCTCACGCCCGAGGTGCTGGCCGCCTACCTGCCGCTGGAGATCGAAGGGATGGCGCCCCGCATGGCAGACGGCAACCTGGTCTCCCACGAGGAGCTGGAGGGCGAACGGGCCCGGGCCACCGAAACGACCATGCCCTACGGCGGCCCCACCGGGCCCGGCGTACGCGTCACCATCGCCGACCTCGCCCGTACGCCCCAGCTCGAGGGCCGCAGGGAGATCTTCCAGCTCATGCTCGACGGCGAGACGGGCCTCGGAAGCGACCTGGCCGAGATCGAGCGGCGGGACGACGGCACCATTGTCGTCTACAGGCCCGACGCCTCGCAGTTCGTCCCCGCCGTGGAGTACTTCATCGGGGGCCGGTTCCATGTGGTGCTGCGGCCGCAGCGGGACGGACGCGACGTCCCCGCCAACCTGCATACAGCCCAGGCACTCCGCACCACCTACGAGGACTCCCCGCTTCCGCGCCTGGCCAACGGTCCCGACGCCACACCGCCGGAGGTGACGTGGCCCACAGACCCGGAGCCTGCGCAGGCGCGCCTGGCCGAGCTGCCTCCGTGCAGCGTGCTCCTCCCGGAGAGCGACGTCGCCCGGATCTGCGGGGTCGCCGGCGTGGAGGCGAGCCCCACGGGCTTCGAGCGGGAGGGTGAGAACTGCAACCGCGTCTATCGCAGGGAAGCCGGGGGTACCGGCGTGGTGTTCATGGTGACGAACTATGGCGAGGTCTCCCAGGCGGCCGACGCCGTGCAGGTCGGCGCCGAGCCCGGGGAGTATTCGGTGGAGCACGACGCCGTCGATGTGGGAGACGGCGGGTTCGCGCAGCTCGACCGCGGCGGGGCGACGCCGGACCGGTACGCGCTGCGCTTCTCCAGCGGCGGCGTGCTCGTCGAGATGAACGCCAGCGATTCTCCGCTGGACCAGGCGAACCAGAAGATGTGCCTCACCCTCGACGCGCTGGAGGAGCTGGGGCGGGTCGTGGCGACGAACCTGGCGGAGGCCGGCGAGGGGTAGGGCTCCCTGCTCCCG
>CAKZOQ010000383.1 GCA_937136445.1 uncultured Gemmatimonadota bacterium | reverse complement strand
GCGAGTAGAAGACGAAGTCCGTATTGCGGACGTCGGCCATGGCGGCGCCGGCCTCGGCGGTGTGGTCCCCGGAGAAGATCCCGAAGACGGCTTCCCCGGAGGCGAGGAGCGCGGGCACGTGGGCGTCGGGCATGGACGTCGACTCGTCGGAGGCGCTCGCGGCGGCGGATTCGGCGGGCATGTCGGCCTCGTCCTCGGCGGGGGCGTCACCTCCACCACAGGCCATCAGGCCGAGGGTCAGGAGAAGGGTGGAAAGGGTCGCGGAGGCGCGTGGCACGTACATGGAGTGGTCCTCGAGTGGCTGTGCGGAGGGGGAGGTCGGGCCGGGCGACGGTAGACGCCGGAGCGCCCGCAGCGCAAGAGAAGGGAGGGTGTGGTGGGCCCCACCGTGTCGCCCGAGAACTCCCGGATCGTTACCCACCGATGTCGGACGGCCCGCCGCTCCGTGATGGAGCCCTCCACCTTCCCGGGGTGATCGGCACACCGCCGCTCGTCCGACCCCACGAGAAGGAGGCCACCCGTGGCCACACGTCTACGAATCCGCCGTATCTCCCTCCTGCTGGCTCGGTGCTCTCCGACGGGGGAGGGCCGCTACCGCGTACCCGCGCTCGCTGGAGGATCCTCCAGCGTCACGTCCAGCTACATGGGCTATTCAGACGGGTCCGTGAACGTCCGGCATCTACAGCCGTGCAAGCAGGACCAGCATCAGTCCCACGGATCCCGTCGCCAGTCCCGTGCGGAGCGTGTTCCAGCGATTCCAACGCACCTCGAAGGCCATCCGGGCTTCACCCAGCCCTTCGGAATCCAGCTCGCCGATCTCGAGGTTCTGTACACGGTTGTTCAAAGGGAGGTGGACGACGGCCGTCGGCACCTGGACGCCGCCCAGGTAGAGCGCACCTGCGCCAAGCAACAGCATCCGGTCCACCCCTTCGAGGCTCCCGAGGCCCAGCGCCACCGCGAGCACCACCGCCACCACAGAACCGACCCACATCAGCAGGAACCACGGCTGACCGTCCTGGATGACTCCGTCGATGACCTGAAAGGCCCGAAGGTATGCGGCGTCCTCCAGGACCTTCAGACCCGGCATCACCACGAGGGCGAATGCCAGGAGGAACCCGGCGGTGAGCGCGCAGAGGAGGAGCGCGGCCCCGAGGAAGACCATCACCATGGGCGCGCTCATCCGGCGTGAGCCGCGCTGGTCCACACACCCGTCGCCGCAATCGAACGGGCCCAGGTGGAGACGTCGGTGGGCTCCCGACCAAGGGCGCGCTGCACCCCGTCGGTGCGGTACGCGTTTCTCCCGTCGAGTACGGTGGAGAAGAGGTAGTCCAGCATCCACACCACCTCCTGGGGAGCTCCGGACTCCCGGGCCCCCTCGATGAAGGCGTCGTGGGGTGCCTCCACGAAGGCGATCTTCCGGCCCGTGGCCTTCGACAGCTCGGCGGCGACCTGGGAGAAGGTCAGAAGGCGCGGCCCCGTCACCTCGTAGAGCCGGCCTCCGTGCTCGTCCTCGGAGAGCGCCGTGACGGCCACTGCGGCGATGTCGTCTGCGTCGATGAAGGGCTCCGGGATCTCGCCCACCGGGAGGGTGATTCGACCAGCCAGCACCATCTCCGTGAAGGCGCCCTCGGAGAAGTTCTGGAAGAACCAGCTCGCGCGGACGATGGTCCACTCGACGCCGCTCTCCTGCACGATGCGCTCGCAGGCCTGCGCCTCGGGCTCTCCACGTCCCGAGAGGAGCACCAGTCGCCGGACGCCGTGCCGCTTCGCCCGATCCACGAAGGCCTGGATGGCGTCCGTCGAGCCGGGCATGGCCAGGTCCGGGGCGTAGCTGATGTAGGCTGCATGGACGCCCTCCAGGCAGGCGTCCCAGCCCCCCTCGTCGTCCCAGTCGAAGGGTGGGGTGCCGCTCCGTGAGCCGATCCGGACCGAGAGGCCGCGGGCGTTCAGTCCGGCTGCGATCCTACGGCCTGTCTTGCCAGTGCCGCCCAGGACGAGGACGCGTCGGATGGGGTCGCCGGATCTCACGTGGGGGTCGTTCATGGTGTGCTCCGTTCGGTTCGGGGGATGAACCCGAACGATGCCCCTGCGGTGGACCGGTGTCTCGACTCGGGGCGACAGATGTTGTGCCCAGCGCGACAGGGCTAGCGGGGCGCCCCCGGCGGGGACGGTTGGGCTCGGAAGGCGCCCGGAGTGCGACCGGTCCAGCGCCGGAAGGCCCGAGTGAAGGCGCTCTGGTCGGCGAAGCCCGTCATGAAGGCGACCTCCATGAGGGTCACGGCGGCCTCCTGGCGGAGGAGGCGCAGGGCGAGGCGCCGGCGCGCACGGTCCACCAGGGACTGGAACGAGCTGCCTTCCTCAGCGAGTCGCCGCTGGAGGGTGCGCCCGCTCATCCCCAGCTCCCGGGCCACCGCCGAGAGCCGAGGGACTCCGGCGCTGAGTTCCGTGGAGATCCGGTCCAGGACCAGTCGCTCGATGGGCACCGTGTCCTCTATGCGGTCGACCTCGGCCTCCAGAAGCGTGTCGAAGAAGCTCGCGATGCTGGTGTCGCCCACCTCGTTCGGGGTGAGGAGCGTGCTCCGGGAGACCCGGAGGGCGTCCTTGTCCGACCCGAAGTGGACGGGGCACTCGAAGTAGGCCTCGTGATCGGCGCTGTCCCCTGGCTCCGGGTGTTTCAGGTACACGGCTTCGGGACGGAACGGCCGGGAGGAGACCTCGCGGCTGATGGCGGCGATGCTGGCGAGGGTGGCCTCGTTGGAGAGCCGCATCCCCAGGCGCCTCTCCCCGTCCCTGTGCAGGTGCATGAAGGCGCCCCCGTAGCACTCCTCGACCTGATAGCCCGCGACGCTGGTCAGCACCAGCGCATACCGCTCGGCGCGTTCGAAGGACCCCAGAAGCGTGGGAGCCGACTTCCAGGCGAATCCGAAGGGCCCGTAGTCGTCGGACCGCATCGACGCGCCGACCCGGAGGGGGAGGGTCGTGGGATCCGGGTCGGCCGCGGCCGCCTGTTCCAGGAAGAGGTAGTAGTCCTCGGCCCGAATCATGAAGGATGGGTCGACGGCTCCGTCGGGCTCGAGCGCGACGGTCGCCAGCAGCGCGTCCACATCTGCGCTGGACGCCATCTGTGCGGCGACCTTTCGCGCGAAGAGAGAGGTGATTCTACCCATCGGTCCCACTCCCCGGGGCCGTCAGGATCTCCGAATGCCAGGCCCGAACCTGCCCTCGTGGTGCTCTCCTACGCAACGATCGGCGGCCTGCACCCTACCCGTCCCTTGTCGCGTTCAGGAGCGGCCCGCACCTTATTCCGGGCCCGCCGACGCGCACGCCTGCCTCGCCCCCTATGAGTTCCGACGATTCCAGACACTGGCTGCGCTCCGTCGCGGCCCATGCAGGCCTGCAGCTCGCCCTGTCGCCCCAGGCGGACAATGCCGAGTTCAGAAAGGCGTGGCCCAAGGTGGTGCGGGCCTGTGAGGTCTCGGAGGAGCAGTTCCTCCAGCGGGTGGCGCGGCACTTCCGGATCGGGGTCGCGGACCTCTCTTCATGGGATCCCCAGGCCGTGCGGCTCCTGCCGCCGGCCGTGGCGCGCACGCACGGGATCCTGCCGCTGAGCCTGACGGACGCCAACGTCATGGTCGCCACCTCGGACCCCCAGGACCGGGCGGCCCGTCGCGACCTCGTCGCCCACACGAGTCGCCAGCCCATCTTCCTCCTGGCGAGCCCGTCCCGGATCGCCGAGGCCCTCGACAAGGCCTACGCCTCCAGTCCCTCCGGGCGGAGCGCGCTCCAGACCCTGGTGGCCGAGGCGGCCTCGGAGGAGTTCTCCGTGGTGTCCTCCGACGGGCGGGGGCGCTTCACCAGCTTCGCCCTGGAGGCGCCGGCGGTGGTGAAGCTCACCGACGTAGTCCTCCAACAGGCGGTCCGGTACCGGGCCACGGAGATCCACCTCCAACCCGGCCGGGAGCGTTGCCGCGTCCGCTACCGCATCGACGGCGTGCTCCAGCACCTGGTGGACCTTCCTCCACAGGCCCATGAGCGCCTGGGGGCCCGCCTCAAGCACATGGCCTTCGAGCGGCTGGACGCCGACGGCACCTTCCCCATCGAGCACGGCGACCGGCAGGTGGAGGGTCACCTGGTGAAGACGGCCACCCCCGACGGCGAGCTGGTCAAGATCCGTCTGATCGCGCCGGAAGCGACGCCGTCGCTGGACCGACTGGGCTTCGACGGCCCCGAGGGCGAGGCGATCCGCCGCGCCGTGGGCGCCAGCGACGGGCTGGTCCTGGTCTCCGGCCCCGCACGCTCCGGGAAGACGACCTTCATCTACGCCTCGCTTCTGGAGGGCAAGCGGCTCAACGCGGTGTCGCTGGAGAATCCGGTCGAGCGGGTGCTGCCCGGGGTCACCCAGATCCAGTACGACCCCTCACAGGGGCGCTCCTTCGCCGAGACCGTGGGAGACCTCCTGGCCCAGGATCCGGACCTGATCTTCGCCGGCGAGCTCCGGGACCTGGCCACGGCCCGGATCGCCTTGCGGGCGGCGGTGACCGGGCGGAAGGTGCTGGCCTCGGTGCACACGTCGGATGCGGTCTCCGGGATCCGGCGACTCGTGGACATGGGGCTGGCGCCGGGTCGGCTGGGTGAGTCGTTGAAGGCGGTGGTCTCGCTCCGCCTGGTCCGCCGCATCTGCTCCCACTGCGCCCAGGTGGTGGACGAGCCTTCCGACCTCCCGTCCCGGGAGCGGAAGCTGGCGGAGACCGCCGGAGTCATGCCGCTGCGGAAGGCGGTGGGCTGCGCCCAGTGCGCCCGGACGGGCTACCGGGGGCAGGTACCGGTG
>CAKZOQ010000382.1 GCA_937136445.1 uncultured Gemmatimonadota bacterium | reverse complement strand
CTACAGGCCTTGGGCGAGAACATGGCTGGTTGGTCTGAGGTCCTACCGGTCTCTTCGGGCCGTCCCCCCCACCACCTCACCCCCCTTCACGATCAATACCGGATCCCGGACCACCGTCATGTCCGTCAGGGGGTCTCCCCGGACCAGGACCAGATCGGCGTAGGCACCGGCCTCCAGCGTGCCGAACTCGCCGGACCTCCCCAGGAAGCGAGCGGGCCAGAGGGTGGCGGACTGGATCACCTCCATTGGGGGCACGCCCAGCTCCACCCACTTCACCATCTCCCGCCAGGTAGCGTCGTTGTGGAACATGGAGGGGATGCCCGCGTCCGTACCGATCATCATCCGCACCCCGGTCTGGCGCAGCTGTCCGAACTTCACGGGGAGCCGGGGAATACGGCTGGGGAAGAGGGCGTAGTAGGGGAGCCGGGGGATGTCGTCCAGCGAGGCGCGGATCTCGTCGGCCATGGATTCGGGCATCCCCTGGCGCCAACGGGGATCGTCCAGCCGCTCCGGGAAGATCTCGCCCGTGTACTGCATCACGAAGAGAGGCGAGATGGTGGGCGTCCAGTACAGGCTGCTGTTGCGTTCCGAGAGAGCCTCCAGGACGTCGGGAGCGTAGCCCGGAGCGGTCCCCAGCCCGGTGTGTTCGAAGTTGTCGACGCCGTGCTCCAGGCCGACCCGGATCTCGTCCATGCGGTGACTGTGGGCGACGACGGGGGTGCCGGCGGCGTGGGCCGTCTCCACGATGGCCGCCACCTCGTCGCTGTCGAGCTGATCCTGATCGATGAGCTTGATGACGTCGGCGCCGCCCGCGATCAGCGTCCGGGTCTTGGCCCGAGCGTCCTCCGGACCGTCCACGCCCCAGCGGTAGTCCGCCTGCCACGGCTCGTACGGGGCCCGCTGAAGGAAGGGCCCCGAGATGAACATCCTCGGGCCCGGGATCTCGCCGGCGTCGATGCGCCGCCGGGTTTCCACCAGGGGGTCCAACGGCCCGCCGAGGTCCCGGGCGCACGTCACGCCGGCGGAGAGGAGCTGCTCGGCCGCGATGGCCATGGCCTCTTCGTTTCGATCCCCGTACAGCTCGTCCCAGCGGGCGTAGTCGCCGTGGCCCACGAGCTGGAGGTGAACGTGCATGTCGCACAGCCCCGGCATGACCGTCATGCCGTCCGTCTGGATGACCCGAACCCCCGCCGGTACCGGCACCTCCCCTGCCGAGCCCACGGCGACGATCCGCTCTCCCGCCACCAATACCACGCCGTCCTCGATGGGCGTGCCGCCGTAGCCGTCCAGGATGCGGCCGCCGACGAGGGCGAGGGTGGGGGCGTCTTGCGCCGTTGTTTCTACGGGTAGGATGAGACCACCCAGGGCCACGGACGCCAGAAAGGCGACGACGCGGGCGCATCGGCCCGAGGGGGAGAGGCGGTGCCGGAGGTGGCGATTCGGCCTAACCGTGGGGGCGCGGGGCATGGGGAGCGTGGGCCGCGCGGTGCAGTTCATCGGAGTCCCACCCGGGGCATGAGCTTGAGGACCGCCACCGCACCGGCGGCGGCGACGGTGAGGAGAACCACGCCCGGCAGTGGCTCGCCGTAGAGGACGTAGCCGGTGCCGAACATGGCGGAGTAGACGGCGAGGCACCCCAGGAGCCAGGCCAGTGCGGCGGCGGAGAGGCTCTCGACGGGCTCGCCCGCCACCTTCCCGTCAGCCCCGATAGCGTCCCCCGCTGCCCTCCGGTCCTCCACCACCGGCCCCCATCCCGGGCCCATGGGCCGGATCTGGCGATGGAAGGACACCAGGCGATCCCGATCCGCCGGCGGGGTGACCAGGGTGACCAGGATCCACCCCACGGTCGTGATCACCACGCCGACCACGAGCTGCCGCGTCGGAGACCAGTCCGGCACGGACCACGCGCCCCCGATGCCGGAGAACCAGACGGCGACGCCGAAGGAGATCACCATGGCGCTGATCTCGCTCCAGGCGTTGATGCGCCACCAGAACCAACGGAGGATGAAGACCAAGCCGGTACCGGCGCCGATCTGCAACAGGATCTGGAAGGCCTGCAGCGCGTTGGTCAGGGCCAACGCCACCAGCCCCATGAGGACGGTGAGGAAGACCGTGGAGAGGCGGGCGATGAGGACGTAGTGCTTGTCGTCTCGGTCCGGCGCCAAGAACCGCCGGTAGGCGTCCTGCACCACGTACGAGGCCCCCCAGTTCAGGTGGGTGCTGATGGTGGACATGTAGGCGGCGGCCAGCGACGCCACCACGAGCCCCAGGAGCCCCGACGGCAGGAAGACCAGCATGGCCGGGTAGGCCAGGTCGTGTCCCAGGATGGACGGGTCCAACCCGGGGAAGGCCGCCTGGATGTCCGACAGCTCGGGGTAGACGACCAGCGAGGCCAGGGCCACCAGGATCCAGGGCCAGGGACGCAATCCGTAGTGCGCGACGTTGAACCAGAGGATCGATTTCAGCGACTCCGCCTCGTCCCGGGCGGCGAGCATGCGCTGGGCGGCGTAGCCCCCGCCTCCGGGCTCCGAGCCCGGGTACCAGGTGCTCCACCACTGGACGGCGATGGGGACGATGAAGACGGCGGCGGCGGTCTCCCAGTCC
>CAKZOQ010000381.1 GCA_937136445.1 uncultured Gemmatimonadota bacterium | reverse complement strand
CCTGCATGCCGGTGGTCACCAGGCGCACCTCCGGGTGCATGAGCTCGGCCATGGCGTCGGCGTCCCCCGCTCGCATGTGGTCGAAGAGCTCCTGGACCACCGCCTCCACCGCCGCCTCCGGTCCCTCCTGGGCGGCCAGGCCTCCGACCATCGCCGGGGAGATCGCCAGCACGAGGCCCAGCACCATCGGCGTCCATCGGCCGGTCCTCGTCGTCCTCGTCCTCCATGCCCCGGCAGACGGGGGGTTCGTGGCAGCACGCATCAGGATTCCTCCGTTCGGGTGTCGGATGGGAAGGAGCCGTGGGAGACGGCGTCCCGGTCGGCCGCCGTCCGGAGGCTGCGGTCGCGACGGATCTCCGCCAGAAGCGCCTCTTCGTCGTCCGGAGGCGTCTCCAGGTCCGGCGAGACGCCTTCTCGTACGGCCAGCAGCGTCAGCCAGGTGGTGGGGGTGCCCAACCAGAAAGCCAGGAGACGACGGAACCCCCGCCGACCCGTCCGCCTCATGTCGACGTAGACGCCGTTGGCCACCAGCCAGACCACGAAGCTCGCCAGCGCCTCCAGCCACACGCCCGTGAACACCACATCCATCCCACCACCCCCTTCCATCGGCCCCCTCGGCGATTTGCCCCCGCACCGGGGGCGCCCGAAGATACCCAAGCTCCGCCCTCTGCGCCCACCCCCGCCCGATGCCCGGCACTCCCGTGCCGCTTCGCCCCACTCCTTCACCGCCTCGACCTTCACCGGACCGTGCCTGGATCCGACCCCGGCTCCGACCTCCGCCGCCTCTGGGCGCGCCTCTCACCCCTTCCCGGGGGCCGGTGGCTCTTCAGCCGCCTCGTGGGGTGGCGCATTCCCTACTCCGGCTCCATCCGCCCGGAGGTGCGGGAGCTCGCGTCCGGGACCGCGGTGGTGGCCCTCGACGAGCGGCGGGCCGTCCAGAATCATCTGGGCTCGGTCCATGCCATCGCGCTGGCGAACCTGGGCGAGCTGACCACCGGACTGGCGCTGGTTCCCTCGTTGCCCCCCGGCGTCCGGGGCATCGTCACGGGCCTGGAGGTGGAATACCGGAAGAAGGCCCGGGGTCGCCTGGTCTGCCGAGCCGTGGTGGACGTCCCTCGCGACGTACCGGACCGACTGGAGCATCGGGTCGCCGCCGACATCACCGACGCCGAAGGCGACGTGGTGGCTCGTGTGGAGGCCCGTTGGCTCCTCTCCTCCCGACCCTCGTCCCGCACCCAGGAATCCACCCCATGAACGACCGCAACCCCGGCGACCTCGCCTCCTCGCTGCTACCGCCCACCCTCGCCGCCCTGGCCCTGGCGACCACCCTCCTCCTCGGCCTGCCCGACGCCGCGACGGCCCAGGACGAGGGACTCCGGGTCTACATCTCCGCCGACATGGAGGGCGTCACGGGCGCCGTCAGCGGAGAGCAGCTCGGACCGTCGGGCTTCGAGTACGCCCGCTTCCGGGGCTTCCTGACCGACGAGGTCCTGGCCGCCATCGACGCCGCACGCGAGGCCGGCGCCGTGGAGATCCTGGTGAGCGACTCCCACGGGAACGGCCAGAACCTGCTCCTGGAGCGGATGCCGGCGGACGTGATGGTCGTCCGCTCCTGGCCTCGGCCGCTGGCGATGATGGAGGGCATCGACGCCAGGTTCGATGCCGCCATCTTCCTGGGCTACCACACCAGCACGGCCAATACCCGGGGGGTGCGGGCCCATACCATGTCCAGCGCCAACCTCACGGGGCTCCGTCTCAACGGGCGGGAGCACGCCGAGGCGGGGGTGAATGCCGCCATCGCCGGCCACTTCGGCGTTCCGGTGGTGATGATCTCCGGGGACGACGCCATCGTGGAGGAGGCCCGGGCCATGCTGGGGGACCTCGAGGGTGCGGTGGTGAAGTGGAGCCTGGGCTTCCATTCGGCGCGGACCCTGACGCCGGAAGCCGGACGCGCCCTCATCCGTGAACGGGTGGCGGCGGCGCTGGCCCGCCTCGACGACTTCGAACCCTACCGGCTGGACGGCCCGGTGACGCTGGAGCTCTCCTACAAGAACTACCTGCCGGCGGAGATCCTGAGCTACCTGCCGTCGGTGGAGCGGGCCGACGCCCACACGGTCCGCTGGACCGGGGCGGACATGACCGAGATCTCCCGCTTCCTGCAGGTGGCCACCAACTACGCGGCGAACCGCGCCCCGTGAGTCCGTACGGACCCGCTGGAGAGCCCGGCTCCCTCCGGACCCGCACCTATCGGGTCATCTTCGGCCACGAGACCCGGGCAGGGCGCGTCTTCGACGAGGTCCTCCTCGCCGTCATCCTGGCGTCGGTCGCGGTGGTCATGCTGGAGTCCGTGCGAGGGATCCGGACCGCGCACGGGCCCCTGCTCCGTTCCTTGGAGTGGGGGTTCACCCTGGCGTTCACGGCAGAGTACGTCGCCCGGTTGTGGGCGGTGGATCGGCCGGGACGGTACGCCAGGAGCTTCTTCGGCATCGTGGATCTCCTCGCGGTGATCCCCACCTACCTGAGCATCCTGGTGCCCGGTGGGCAGGTCCTCGTGGTGGTCCGGATGCTCCGGGTCCTTCGCATCTTTCGGATCCTGAAGATGGTCCAGTACGTGGGCGAGGCGAACGTGCTGGCCGCCGCCCTGCGGGCGTCCCGCTACAAGATCACCGTCTTCCTGCTCTCGGTGGTGAACATCGTGGTGGTGGTGGGCGCCCTCATGTACCTGGTCGAGGGTCCGGAGGGCGGGTTCACCAGCATCCCCCGGGGGGTCTACTGGGCCGTGGTGACCCTGACCACGGTGGGCTACGGGGACATCGCTCCCCAGTCTCCCATGGGCCAGGCGCTGGCCGCCGTGGTCATGGTCATGGGGTACGGCATCATCGCGGTGCCCACCGGGATCGTGACCACCGAAATGGCCCGACAGCGAGGCCTTCCCGCCCCCGGCGGCGGCCAGCAGACCGCGCCCCGGCGGTGCCCCAACTGCCGCGCCCCGGAGGACGAGGTCGAGGCGCGCTACTGCCGCTACTGCGGCACCTCGCTGGACGCGTCCCCCTCCAGCTCCGGATAGCGCCACGCCACCAGCAGGACCACCACCCCGATCACGGCGAAGAGCCCCCGGACCAGATCCTCGAAGAGCGGAGGGAGGAGGAGCGCCCGGTCCATGAGTCCGGCCAGGGGAAGACCCAGGAGGAGGACCAGAAGCGCGTAGGCCCCACCCGCCAGCACCATTCGGCGCAGAGCCGCTCTCACCGGTCGAGCCCCGCGAGGAAGGTGGAGATGGCGGCCACCATTCCCGGGGCGTCCCCGAGCCAGGGGAAGTGTCCCCCCTCGAGGGCGACGTAGCGGCCGTGGGGAACGGTCTCCGCCAGGGTGCGGGCCATCTCCTCCGGGATGGCGTCGTATCGCCCGTGGAGGACCAGGAGCGGAGCGTCCAGCGTCTCCAGCCAGGACCACCAGTCCACGGGGCCCAGGGATCCCCCCAGGAGCCGGGCGACGTCCGGGCCGTTGCGGGCGGTTCGAGGGGCCAGGTCCAGCTCCAGCTCCGCCACCCGGTCGGGGTGGCGCATGCTCGCCCGGAAGGCCGTGCGGTAGTAGGCGCTCATGGTAGCCGGATCCCGTGCTCCGAAGCCCTCGCTCACCGCCAGCTCGGCCATGCGCACCGAGTCGGCCGACGTCCGGGCATTCCGAAGGGCTGCGCGGGTCTCGTCGGCCCAGCGACGCCCCGGCTCGGTGCTGTTCAGGAGGATCACGGCGCGGGTGTGCTCCGGGTACCGTCGGGCGTAGTCCAGTGCCAGCAGACCGCCGAAGGAGTGGCCCAGGACGGCGACCCGTTCGTAGCCCAGCATCTGCCGGAGGCGATCCATGTCGCCGAGGAAGGCGTCCCAGGAGATGGTGGTGGAGTCCAGCATCGCCTCGGAGTCCCCGGTGCCACGCTGGTCCCAGTAGACCACCTCCGCGTGGGAGCCGAGCGCGTCCAGCCCCGGTCGGAGGTAGGCGTGATCCAGCCCCGGTCCCCCGTGGACGACGAAGATGGGGTCCCCGGCCCCCAGCACCTCGTAGGCGATGCGGGCGTCCTCCAGGCTCATGACCCCCTGTCGGACCTGGGCCCCCGCGGCGGTTCCTCCGACAGTACAGGCCAGGAGTGCCACCACCAACCACGCCCCGTGTCTCACCCGGCCCACGGCTCCCCTCCCTCCAGGTCCAGTCCCTGCAGCCCCGCCCCGATGCCACTCATGGTGTCCCCCAACCGCCCCACCTCCAGCACCTTCAGCCAGCTCCGGAGGGCCCACACACCCAGGGCCGTCATCACCAGCCCCACGACCGCCGCCTCGAGCCCACCCCCCGCCACCGTCCGGAGCCCGCGCCAGCACGCCACGTAGAGCCCGAAGACCGGCGGGAGGAGGGCGGCAGGACCCAGCAGCGCCATCCACCACGCCTCGGGTCGCCCGAAGGCCCGCTTCACGCCTCGGAGTCCGTGCCCCAACATGATGCCCGCCGTGCACGGCGCACCCACCACCAGGACCCACGCCCCCACCTGCATCGGCGCGAAAAGGACCTGAACCAGGCCCCACACGAAGAGCGCCGCCAGCGGGAGGAAGCCTCGGCCCAGACGGGCCGCGGTGAGCTCCTGCACGGCTCGCCCCACCACCTCCTCCGGGTGGTTGGCGGCAGGAGGCGGAGACGAAGCGGGCGGAAGGAAGGACATGGCGTCAGGCGTCGGGGTCCTTGGGCGGAAGCGGGATGAAGGCCGAGGTGCGTCGGATGTAGTCGGCGTAGGCCGGGCGGCGCTCCTCGATGTCCTCTTCGAGTAGGGACACGCCGGAGACCTTCAGCAGGAGCACGGTCATCACCACGGGACCGAACAGGGTCCACCAGGCGCCGGCACCCACGGCGAAAAGGTAGAGGCCCCACCAGAGGAGCGCATCCCCGAAGTAGTTGGGGTGTCGGGAGTACCGCCACAGTCCCGTGTCCAGGACCTTCCCCTCGTTGGCGGGATCCTGGCGGAACCGATGGAGCTGGGCGTCGGCGACAGCCTCACAGAGGAAGCCCGCCGTGAACACCACGAGGGCGGCTAGGTCCCACCCGCCGATCCCGCCTTCGGAGACCACCGCCAGCATCAAGGGCCAGGCGACGATCCAGAGGAGGAGGGCCTGGAGCCAGAAGATCTTGAAGAGGCTGACCCACCAGAAGGCCGCTCCATGGTCCTCCCGCCAGCGGGCGTAGCGGGGGTCCTCCCCGTGGCTCCGATTGCGCCGGAGCAGGTGGCCGCCCAGCCGGAGCGCCCAGAGGGCGACGCAGCCCAGGACCAGCCATCCCCGGAGCGACGACACGCTCCACACCAGGGCGGTGACGGCCGCCACCAGAAGGAAGCCCGGGCCCCAGAAGGGATCCACGATGGAGGCGTCCTTCAGGGGGAGGCTCGCCGCCCAGAGGAGGGTCATGGCCAGGATGATGACGGCCAGACCCGGCAACACGGTCAGGGCGTACGGGACGCCGAAGAGGGAGGATTCCAAGGGGACGGGCGAGGCCCGCGTCAGTCCGGCCGGTCGGTCTTGCGGATCTCCGCCCGCACCGCCTGCCGGGCGTAGGTCCAGAAGCTCTCGTGGACTTCCGGGTCGAACCGGGGGGCCGCCCAGTGCAGCCCCTTGAGGCCGCGGGAGACCAGGTCGCCGGTACGAACGAAGTGGTCCCGATGCCGGATGGCTTCGTCCACGACGAGGCGAAGGTGGGCCTTCACCAGGGAATCCAGTGCCTCGTCCTGGCCCTCCCGAGCCTCACGGGCCAATCGCCGATCCTCCTCGGGGTCGAGGAGCGGGGCATTGCTTGCTGCCCGGACGAGCTCCGGCAGGGAGCCGAAGGAGCCGTAGGAGCCGTAGGTGACGGATCGGTTCATGCGTGGACGTTTCCGGGCTGCGTGGACCGTGGCAAGGATACGCACTCAATTGTTACATGGATCCGGGGCTCAGGGTGAACCCCCCACCCCGGCATACGCCCTGCGAGCCTGCTCCAGATGCCGTACCTCGTGGTTGAGGAGGACCGCGAAGGCCGTGCTGACCCGCAGCCGCAGCAGCGCCGTCACCGGCGTCCCGAACTTGATGCGGTCCACCGGCAGTCCCCGGGCCTCGGCCACCAGCTCGCGAAGCCGGCCCTGCTCCTCCAGGAAGCCCTGGACAGCATCCGGACCGGCCGGCTCCTCGTCCGGCTGGAAGATCTTCGGCGCCTTCACCGCCATCCCGCCTCCCATCCAGCGGACGAACCAACGCTCGAACCAGTTGCTCCGGAGGGTCCCGCCGGCTTCGGGGTGGCCTCCCCCCGACGGCCCGTCCCTCCGTGCCTCCTCGAGCGCCGGGGCCAACCGCGTCCGGTACTCCGCATTGGTGTGGCGAAGGTGGTCCAGACAATGGGCCACGCTCCAGGCACCGGGCTTCGGGCGCCGGGTGAGCAGTTCCTGGTCGAGGGGCTCGAACTCTCGGCGCACCGCCACCGCCACCGCGTCGAGACCGGCGTCGATCTCGTCCAGGAAGGTCGCTCGCGTGGCCGGGAGCGATACGATCATGGCGGCCTCCGCCTGGACCCCCGTCCCGTCGGCCCTCACGGCGTCTCGGGACGGGGCTCCAGAGCCCCGCCGGGCAGCCTACGGCGAGACACCCCGACAGGCTCCCGATCGGGTACGGGCCGCGGGCGCACGGGAGGCGCCGGGGCCGGCACCTCGTCGACTCCCTCGGTGCCCGCGGGGGACGCTTCGTCGTCCCTGGGCAGGAAGTGCCGCTTGAAGAAGTCGGCGACGTCGTCCACCAGCGAGTACAACACCGGTACCAGAACCAGCGTCAGGAAGGTCGCGAAGAGGATTCCGGCGATGATGGCCACCGCCATGGGACCCCACCAGGCCGCCTGCTCACCACCCCAGTAGAGCTCGGGGTTCAGCGAGCCATAGAGACCGAAGAAGTCGAAGTTCATCCCGATGGACAGGGGCACCAGCCCCAGCGCGGTCGTAAGGGCCGTGAGGACCACCGGCCGGAACCTCGTCTTGCCGCCCTGCACCAGCGCCTCGCGCCGATCCAGGCCGTCCCGCTCCCGCTTGATGTCGATGTAGTCGATGAGGATGATGGCGTTGTTCACCACGATCCCCGCCAGCGAGATGATGCCCACACCGGTGTTGATGATCCCGAAGGGCATCCGGAAGATCATGAGGCCCAGGAGGACCCCCATGGTGGACATGATCACCGAGGTCAGGATGATGACGGGCTTCACCACCGAGTTGAACTGGCTGATGAGGATGAAACCGATGAGGAGGAGCGCCGTGAGGAAGGCTCCGGCCAGGAAGGCCTGCGCCTCGGCCTGATCCTGGCTCTGGCCCGTGTACTCCAGGGTGTAGCCCGGGGGCAGATCCGCCCGGAAGTCGGCCAGCGTCTGCTGAACCTCCCCGAGGACGGCGTTGGAGTTGTACCCCGCCGCGACGTCGGAGGTGATGGTGGCGAGGCGCTCCTGGTCCTTCCGCCGGATGGAGCCGAAGCCCTCCTCCACGCTCCAGTCCGCCACGGAGACCAGCGGCACCTGGATGCCGCCCTCCGCCATGACGTTGAGGCTGCGCAGGCCCTCCAGCTCCTGACGGTAGGACTCCGCCAGCCGGACGATGATGTCGTACTCGTCGTTCCCGGTGCGGTACTTGGCCGCCTCGATGCCGTTGATGGCGCCCCGGACCGCGTTCCCGACCTCCGCCGTGCTCAGGTCGTAGAGCGCCGCCTTCTCCCGATCCACATGGATGGAGAGCTCGGAGCGCGCTTCGTCGAGGTCGCTCTCCAGACCCACCAGCTTCCGGTAGACCGGTGCGTTCTCGAGGACGGTCAGGAGCTGGTCCGAGAGCTCCTGGAGCACCGCCGGGTCCTCCCCACCGATCTCCACGCTCACCGGAGCGCCCTGCGGCGGACCCTCGGCAGGCTTGTCCACCGTGATCTCGGCGCCGGCGATCTGCCCGCCCACCGATTCCTGCATCCGTGCCAGGACCTGCAGTCCGTCGTACTCCCGATCCTGGAAGTCCACCAGCGTCACCGTGATCCGGCCGGCCTCAGGGCCGCCGGGGCCGCCGCCCATGGGGTTGCCGCCCCCTCCTCCTCCGCCCGTCACGGCCACGACGGACTCCCAATCCATCTGCCCTTCCACGCCACCGAGCTCGCTCTCCAATCGCCGAACCACCGAATCGGTGACCTCGGCCAGGGTGCCGGGAGGCGCCTCGATGTCCACGATGAGCTGGGGCGGCGGCATGGACTCGGGGAAATACTCGATCCCGGCGTTGAACCGCCCGAAGGCGATGAAGGTCAGGACGAAGAGCGCCACCGTCCCCGACACGAGGAGCAGGCGATGACGGAGCGCCCATCGCAGCTGCGGCTCGTAGAGGTCGTCCACCATGAAGGGAAGCGTCGAGTCCTGGAACCGACGGGCCACCCCCTCCAGGACGAACCGGTGGAGCGCCCAGAGGCCCACTCCCGTCGCCACGAAGAGACCGGCCGTAAGGGGGTTGATCCCCGCCACCACCAGCAGGAACAGCGCCGTCACGGCGATGAGACCCCACCGCATGGCCGGCCGGACGGGCCGGGACGGCGCCCCGTCCAGCTTCATGAACATGGCGCAAAGGGTGGGGACGATGATGAGCGCCACGAAGAGCGAGCTCGAGAGGGTGACGATGAGCGTCCGGGGCATGTAGCCCATGAACTCGCCCACCTCACCAGGCCAGAAGAGGAGCGGCGCGAAGGCCGCCAGCGTCGTGGCCGTGGCGGCAATGATGGGCACCGCCACCTCGCCCGTGGCCTTCTTGGCCGCCGTCTCCCGGTCCCACCCCTCCTCGAGGAAGCGGTAGATGTTCTCCACCACCACGATGGCGTTGTCCACGAGCATGCCCAGCGCCAGGATGAGGCTGAAGAGCACCACCATGTTCATGGACACGCCCATCACCTTCAGGAAGATGAAGGAGAGGAACATGGAGGCGGGGATGGAGACGCCGACGAAGACCGAGGTGGCGAGCCCCAGGAAGAAGAGGAGGACCGCCACGATGAGGATCAGACCGGAGATGATGTTGTTCTCCAGGCTGGAGACCATCTCCTCGATCTGCTCGGTCTGGTCCGAGGTGATCTCCACCGTCGTCGTGGGGGGGAAGATGGCCTCCATCCCCTCCAGCACCTCGTTCACCTGGGCCGAGGTGGCGATGATGTTCTCGCCGGAGCGCTTCACCACGTCCAGCGTCACGACCTCGTGCCCGTCCATCCGGGCGTAGGACTCCCGTTCGGCAAAGCCGAAGTCCACGATGGCCACGTCCCGCACATAGACCGGGCGGCTGTTCCGCGTCATGACCACGAGGTCCTCGATGAGCGCCGGGTCGTCGAACTCGCCGTCCACTCGGAGGAGGTACTTGGCGTCGCCCACGTCGATGGAGCCGCCGGGGATGTTGACGTTCTCCTCGCGGATGGCGTCCACCACATCACCCAGCGCCAGCCCGTAGAACTGGAGCTTGGTGAGGTCCACGTCGACCTTCACCTCGCGTTCCAGCCCGCCACGGAGGTCGGCGCGCAGCACCGACGGGATCTGCTCCAGGCGGTCCTGCAGCTCTTCTCCGAGCTCCTTGAGGCGGACCAGTCCGTACTCCCCGGAGAGGTTCACCTGAAGGATGGGTATCTCGCTGAAGTT
Organism: uncultured Gemmatimonadota bacterium; assembly: GCA_937136445.1. Classification (GTDB taxonomy): domain Bacteria; phylum Gemmatimonadota; class Gemmatimonadetes; order Longimicrobiales; family Gaopeijiaceae; genus JAJCZZ01. Next base: position 294 of record CAKZOQ010000381.1, on the reverse strand, counting down.
GAACTCGACGATGCTGGGTTCCTCCACGTCCTCCGGGAGGTCCGGCTTCGCCAGGTCCACCTTTTCACGGACCTTCTGGAGCGCCTCGTCCAGGTTCACCGAGGGGTCGAATTCCGCCACGATGCTGGAATAACCCTCCACCGAGGTCGAGGTGAGCTCGTCGATCTCGCTGATGGTGGAGAGATCCTCCTCGATGATCCGGGTCACCTGGCTCTCCATGTCCGCCGGCGAGACGCCGGGATACATGGTGTTCACCGCGATGATGGGGATGGGCAGCTCGGGGAAGGACTCCTT
>CAKZOQ010000380.1 GCA_937136445.1 uncultured Gemmatimonadota bacterium | reverse complement strand
CCTACGCGGGACCGGTGCGGAGCCGGCCGGCCTACCGCTGGTCGGTGGAAGTGTCGGTCTACGTGGAGGCCGGAGCTCGGCGGCGCGGGGTGGGGCGCCGGCTCTGCGGCGCGCTCCTGGGGGTTCTGGAGACCCAGGGCTTCTGCCGCGCCTATGCCGGGATCACCCTCCCCAACCCGCCCAGCGTCGCACTCCACGAGGCCCTGGGGTTCCGACCGGTAGGCACCTACCGTCGGGTGGGATTCAAGCATGGCGCCTGGCACGATGTGGGGTGGTGGCAGCGGTCCCTGGCGGAGGCGGACGAGCCGGCGGAGCCCCGCTCGGTGGCGGAGGCGGCGTCCACCTCGACGTGGCGTCGGACCCTCGATACAGGCGATGTTCGGTCTCTTTCCCCTCGTGATTAGAAGAAGGTACTGATTCTATGACTGACTTCATACAGGTGCGAACGCTCCGGTGGGGAAGGAACGCCGCGTGCGTCCTCCGTTCCCTCGCCCTCCTCGTACTGGTCGCCGCTGCGTCCGCCCTCGACCCCCCGACGGTGGCGGGTCAGGAGGTGGATCTGGACGCGCTCCAGGACGAGGCGGTGGACTGGCTCCGCGGCTACCTGCGGGTGAACACGGTGAATCCGCCGGGGAACGAGATCGCCGGAGCCCGCTATCTGGCCGGGATCCTCGAGGCCGAGGGGATCGACCACGAGATCGCCGAGTCGGCCCCCGGACGCGGCAACATCTGGGCCCGCCTGGAGGGGGGAGAGGAGCCGGCGCTCCTCCTCCTGCACCACATCGACGTCGTCCCCGCCGATCCCCGATATTGGGACGCGGACCCCTTCTCCGCCGAGGTGGTGGACGACGTCATCTACGGTCGCGGCACCCTGGACACGAAGACGCTGGGGATCTTGCAGCTCGCCGCCTTCGTGGCGCTCCACCGCTCCGGGGTGGAGCTGGACCGCGACGTGATCTGGATGGCCACCGCCGACGAGGAGGCCGGGGGCTTCTTCGGGGCGGGCTGGTTGGTGGAGGAGCGGCCGGAGCTCTTCGCTGACGTGGGCTTCCTCCTCAACGAGGGCGGAGGCGGACAGATGGTGGACGGCAACGCCGCCTTCGGGGTGGAGGTCACCCAGAAGGTGCCCTA
>CAKZOQ010000379.1 GCA_937136445.1 uncultured Gemmatimonadota bacterium | reverse complement strand
CCGCCTAGCTTCTCCCAAAGGAACCACCAGCCATCTGGGCCGCTCCCCTCCCGCGGGAGCCGGCCCGTTTTTTTTGCCACCTGCCTGCCATGAGCTCATTCGGATCGTGCACCGTCGTCGTCGGGTGCCAGTGGGGCGACGAGGGGAAGGGGAAGATCGTCGACGTCCTGGCCGAGGACGTGGACATCGTCGCCCGGTACCAGGGCGGGGCCAACGCCGGCCACACCGTCCATGTGGACGACGACGAGTTCATCCTCCATCAGATCCCGTCGGGGATCCTCCACGAGGGGCGCCGCTGCCTTCTGGGGAACGGGGTGGTGCTGGACATCCTCCAGTTCTTCGAGGAGTACGACAAGCTGGCCGAGCGGGGCATCGACCTCGCCGGCCGGGTGGGGGTGAGCCGGCGAGCCCACCTCCTCATGCCGTACCACCGGGTCATGGACCGGGCGGTGGAGTCCGCCGCCGACGTGAAGATCGGCACCACCGGTCGGGGCATCGGACCGGCCTACGAGGACAAGGCCGGTCGGCGCGGCGTCCGGGTGGCGGATCTGGGGAACCCGGAGCGGTTGGAGCGGCGCATCGCCGTCTCGCTCGAGCGGGTCCAGCAGCGTCTGGAGGGCCTGGGAGCGGAGGCCGGCCAGGACCTGCAGTCCGCCATGGACCAGGCGTTGGCGCTGGGCGACCGCCTCCTGGAGATCTCGGTGGATACGGGGCCGGAGATCAGCGCGGCATTGGCAGCGGGGAAGCGGGTCCTGATGGAGGGGGCCCAGGGCACCGTCCTGGACCTGGACCACGGCACCTACCCCTTCGTCACCTCCTCCAACACCACCGCCGCCGGCGCCGCCATCGGGACGGGGATCGGCCCCACCGCCATCGACGACGTCGTGGGTGTGGTGAAGGCCTACATCACCCGGGTCGGGGAAGGGCCGCTGCCCACCGGCTTCGATGCCGAGATGGACGAGCGGATGCGCGAGCTGGGGGGGGAGTTCGGAGCCACCACCGGCCGGCCTCGCCGCTGCGGCTGGTTCGACGCCGTCATCTCGAGGTTCGCCGCCCAGGTGAACGGTCTCACCGGCCTGGCCGTCACCAAGCTCGACGTCCTGGACACCCTCCCGGAGATCCAGGTGGCCACCGGCTACCGGATGCCCGACGGGAGCGTGGTGACCGACTTCCCGGCGGACACCTGGTCGCTGGGCCAGGTGGAGCCGGTCTTCGAGACGCACCCCGGCTGGGGGGCTCCCACCACCGAGGCCCGCAGCCTGGACGACCTCCCGAAGAACGCCCGGGCCTACCTGGACCGCATCGAGGAGCTCACCGAGACCCCCATCCGGTGGGTGAGCGTGGGGACCCGGCGGAGCCAGATCATCCAGGTCTGAGGGAGCCGGATGGGCGCGGCTCCGCACCGCTCATCTTCGTGCGCAGGAGGTGCGGGAGCGACGCCGGTGGCCTATCTATGGTAGATGCGTCCCGGTCCGGCAGGGTGGGTCGGGGCTGCGGCACGTTCCGTCCCTTCGTGAGGCTCCCATGACGTTTCATCATCGCCGTCCCTTCGCCTTCTTCGCCGTCGCCCTGGCGCTGGTCGCCGTGGCCGCGGCGCCCCTCGCCCTTCAGGCCCAGCAGCCCATGTCCTGGATGGACGAACGGCTCATGGCCAACCCCGGCGACTGGACGCCCAGCCCCGACGGCGCCTGGATGCTGTACACCATCGAGGTTCCGGACTGGGCGGAGGCGTCCAGCCAGACGGACCTCCACCTGGTGGACATGGACGAGGGCGTCGCTTCCAGCCGCCAGCTCACCTTCACCACCGAGGCCTCCGAGGAGAGCCCGGTGTGGAGCCCCGACGGGGACTGGTTCGTCTTTCGTTCGGATCGGGATCCGGGCGAGGAGGGCCTCTCCGGGGACCAGCTCTACCTCATGTCCCCGGCCGGGGGCGAGGCGCGGCGTATCACCGCCGCCGAGCACGGGGTGGGCGACGTCCACTTCAGCCCCGACGGCACCTGGTTGGTCTACCAGAGCGGCGAGGACGGCCGGGAGCAGCTCCACGCCCTGGCGGTGGAGGGTCTTTCGGCGTCGCGGGTGATCGAGTCCACGGCCCTCACGGACGAGCCGGCGGGGATCGAGGATTGGGCCTTCTCCGCCGACGGCGGCACGATCTACTTCAGCCGTCCCCTCTCCTTCGACGAGGCGGAGCACGACCGCAGGGAGGCGGGATTCACGGTGAACATCCAGAACATGGAGACCCCCCTCACCGAGCTCTTCGCCCTCGACCTGACCTCCCGCCGGGTCCGTGGCCTCACCGACGGGGTGGAAGGGGACGTGCGGGGCTTCACCGTCTCCGACGACGGACGCTGGCTCGGGGTGGAGATGGGCTCGGAGAACCGGTATGAGCGCAACATCACCGGCGAGCGCCTCTATTCGGATCTGTGGCTCTACGAGATCGCCACCGGCGACTTCGAGCGCCTCACCGACAACTACGAGGTGGGCGAAGGGGACCTCTCCTTCTCGCCGGACGGCCGCTGGATCGCCTTCAGCGCCCCCCAGGACCTCACGCGCTACACGATGACGGAGAACAAGATCTACCTGCGGGCGGTGGAGGACGAGGGTGGGGAGTTCCGCCGTCTGGGCGACGACTTCGACAACTCGCTGGACGTGGACTTCTGGTCGGAGGACGGCTCCACCATCTACTTCAACGCCGGCATCAAGGTCACCCGCCAGCTCATGGCACTCGACGTCGAAGCCGACGAGGTGCGTGCGGTCACCGACGAGCGGGCGGCGCTCGCCGTCCAGCGCGACGAAGAGAGCGGGCGGATCCTGATCCAGTACGAGGATCCGGAGACCCCCGAGACCGTCTTCACCGTGGACGGGGGGGTGGAGGCCCTGGCCGACCGGGAGGACTGGACCCGGCTCGTGGACGCCAACCCCTGGGTGCGGGACCGGGCCCTGGGCCGTCAGGTCGAAGTGGAGTGGACCTCCACCGACGGCACGACGGTGGGCGGGGTGCTCACCTACCCCGTGGGCTACGAGGAAGGCACCCGCTACCCCCTCATCGTGAGCATCCACGGCGGCCCGGCCTCCGCCGACCTCCTGGAGTTCAACGACGGCTACGGGAGCCAGGTCTACGCCGGGGCCGGCTACGCCATGCTGCAGCCCAACTACCGGGGCTCGCGCAACTATGGCAACGCCCACCGTACCGACATCGTCGGCGACTACTTCACCCTGGGCTACGACGACATCATGACCGGGGTGGATCACCTCATCGACGAGGGGATCGTGGACGGCGACCGCATGGGCGCGCTGGGGTGGAGCGCCGGGGGGCACTGGTCCAACTGGATCCTGGTCTCCACCGACCGCTTCAAGGCCATCAGCTCCGGCGCCGGCACCATGAACTGGATCAGCATGTACGCCCAGAGCGACGTGCAGCGGAACCGGCAGTTCTACGTGGGTGACGGGTTTCTCTACGAGGACTTCGACACCTACTGGGACCAGTCCCCGCTGAAGTACATCACCAACGCCTCGACCCCCACCATGATCCA
>CAKZOQ010000378.1 GCA_937136445.1 uncultured Gemmatimonadota bacterium | reverse complement strand
CAGCGACGAGTGGGCCCGGAGGGCTCGGGCGGCGGAGAGGGCGTAGCTGCCACCGGACCCGATGGCGACGATGTCGTCGTCGGGCTGGATGACGTTCCCGTCCCCGCTGATCAGGAAGAGTTCCTCCTTGTCGGCCACGGTGAGGAGGGCCTCCAGGCGACGGAGGTACCGGTCCGTCCGCCACTCCTTCGCGAGCTCCACCACGGCCTTCGTGAGGTTGGCCGGGTAGCGCTCCAGCTTCTCCTCCAGCTTCTCGAAGAGGGTGAAGGCATCGGCCACCGAGCCGGCGAACCCGGCGAGGATGGTGCCGTCCTTCAGCGAGCGGACCTTGCGGGCGCTGGCCTTCACAACGGTGTCGCCCATGGTGACCTGACCGTCGCCGCCCATGGCGACGCGCCCGTCCCGGCGGACGGCGAGGACAGTGGTGGCGTGGATCGGGGGCAGACTCATGCGGCCTCGGGCGAGGGGGGGAGGGGGCTTCGAAACAGGCCCTTCCCATCGCAAGACGGGAGCCACAAGTGTAACCGAATCGCTGCCGAACTGGCAGACTACCCCCCCGTCTCCTCCTCGTCGGTACGGGGGTGGGCGTCGCGGTAGACCCGCTTGAGACGCTCCTTGGTGGTGTGGGTGTAGATCTGGGTGGTGGAGAGGGAGACGTGGCCCAGCAGCTCCTTCACCGCCAGGAGGTCGGCCCCGTTCTCCAGGAGGTGGGTGGCGAAGGAGTGTCGGAGGGCGTGGGCCGAGAGCCCTGCGCCCCCGGCAGCTGTGTCCAGGCTCCTCCGGACCGCCTCCTGGATGGAGCGACGGGACAGACGTCCGCCCCGTGGATTCACCAGGAGCGCCGCGGCGTCCACCCCGCCGGCGCCCACCGGTCCCCCCGGTCCTCCCTCCGCCCCCTCCCCACCTCGGGCCCGGACGAGGGTCTCCCGTCGGCGGGGCTCGTAGCGCTCCAACGCCACCACCGCCGTCTCCGTCACCGGAACGATGCGCTCCTTGTCCCCCTTCCCCCGGACCCGCACCAGTCGCCGCCCCCGGTCGACGGCCCCCCGGTTCATCCCGTGCAGCTCCGCCAGACGCAGCCCGCTGCCGTACAGGAGTTCCAGGATCAGGAGGTCCCGGGTGCCGACGAGGGTGTTCTCGGCGGCGCGGGCCTCGACGGTCTCGAAGATCTCCCGCAGGTCGGTGCGGGTGAGGTGGCCGGGAAGGCGCCGGTCGGTGCGCGGACTCCGGACCCCCCGGGTGGGATCCCGGGGCAGGTGGCCCTCCCGGTGCAGGAACCCGAAGAAGCTCCGCACCGAGGAGAGCCTCCGGGCCACCGTACGCCGGCCGTCCCCCCTCCTGCGACACCATCCCAGGAACCCCCGCAGAGCCAGGCGATCCAGCGCCGTCCATCCCCACTCTTGATGACCGAGAAACTCGTCGAGGAAGACCCCCAGGCGCTCCAGGTCTCCGGTGTAGGCCTCCACCGTCGTGGACGCCAGCTGGCGCTCGTCCGTCAGATGGCGCAGGTAGGCGCGCAGGAGGGCTTCCGCCTCCGCCGAGCCGTGCCAACCTACGGCCACCGGTCTCAGCCCGCCCTGGCGGCCTCGTAGGGGCCGACACCGCTCCCCTGGGCCACCAGACCGTACTCCTCCGTCCAGGAGGTGAAGGCGGCGTGGGCCCGCTGCGCCATCCAGGCCCTCCGCGCCTTCTTGTCGCGGATGCGACGCCCCGGCGGGTCCACGAGCCCCCAGTTGGAGTTCATGGGCTGGAAGCGGGTCGGGTCGCAGTCCCGCAGGTAGCGCAGGAGCCCCCCCATCATGGTGGTGGAGGGAGGCAGCACCGGTTCCTCGTCGCCCAGGATGCGGGCCAGGTTGATCCCCGCCAGGATCCCGGAGGCGGCGGACTCGGTGTAGCCCTCCACCCCGGTGAGCTGACCGGCGAAGAGGAGGTCGGGCCGGTCGGAGAGGGCACCCCAGGGGGTGAGACGACCCGGATGGTTCAGGTAGCTGTTCCGGTGGATGGAGCCCCAGCGCAGGAACTCCGCGTCCGCCAGCCCCGGCACCCCACCGAAGACCCGCCGCTGTTCTCCGACGCGAAGGCGGGTCTGGAAGCCCACCAGATTCCACATCTGCCCGGCCCGGTCCTCCCGACGGAGCTGCACCACGGCGTAGGGACGCTCCCCGGTCCGGGGGTCCACCAGGCCGATGGGCTTCATGGGCCCGAAGCGCAACGTGTCCACCCCGCGCTCGGCCATGACCTCGATGGGGAGGCAGCCTTCGAAGTAGGGAACCGCATCCCACTCGTGGCCCTCGTGGACGTCTGCCGCCCGCAGCGCCGCGACGAAGGCCTCGTATTCGCCCTGGTCCATGGGGCAATTCAGGTAGTCGTCGTCCTCTCCGAACCGGCCGGCAGCGAAAATCACCCCGTGGTCCAGTGACTCCCGGTGGACGATGGGGGCGATGGCGTCGAAGAAGGCCAGGCCCCCGTCACCCATCGCCCGGGCGATGTCCTGGGAGAGGGCGTCGGACGTCAGCGGTCCCGTCGCCACGATGGTCGGCCCCTCGGGGAGCTCGGTGCACTCCTCTCGGCGCACCTGGATGGCCGGGTGCGCCTCCACGGTCCCGGTCATGGCCCGGGCGAAGAGGGTACGGTCCACGGCCAGCGCGGATCCAGCCGCCACCCTGGACCGTCGGGCCGAGCGGAGGAGGACCGAGCCCAGGACCTCCATCTCCCGCTTCAGCTCTCCGTGGGCGTTGGAGGGGTCGACGCTCTTGAAGGAGTTGGTGCAGACCAGCTCCCCCAGGGCGTCGGTGGTGTGGGCCGGGGTGGCCTGGATCGGCCGCATCTCCAGGAGACGGACCGGTCGGCCCCGACAGGCGAGTTGAAGAGCGGCCTCGCAGCCGGCGAGGCCTCCGCCCACGACGGTGACCACGGGCCCCGTCCCGGCCGGTCCCGACATCCCGCTACTTCTTCCGGCGCCGGCGGCCACCCCCACCCTTCTTGCGGGCCTTGGCCGCCGCAAGCAGCTCCACGGCGTCGTCCAGGTCCACCTGCATCGGGTCGGTCTTCTTGGGGATGTTGGCGTTCACGTTGCCGTCGGTGACGTACGGGCCGTAGCGCCCGTTGAGCACCACCACGTCGTCTCCGCTGTCCGGGTGGGGGCCCAGCTCCTTCATGGGAAGCTTTTTCCCGGCTTCCTTCGCCTTGATGAACTCCTGGGCCCGGTCGAGCTCCAGCGACCAGAGCTGCTCCGCCGTCTGGAGGCTGGCGAAGGTCTTTCCTCGCCGCACGTAGGGACCGTAGCGCCCGATCCCGGTGACGACCTCCTCGTCGGTCTCGGGGTCCGTGCCCACCGTCCTCGGGAGGGCCAGGAGCTTCACCCCGTAGGCCAGGTCCACGTCCTCGATGGCCACACCCTCCGGCAGGCTGACCCGCTTCGGCTTCTCGTCCTCGTCCACGTCGTCCATCTCCACGTAGGGGCCGTACGGGCCCTGCTTGACCCGCACCTCGCGGCCCGTCTCCGGATGCTCGCCGAGCTGCTCGCCGTCGGGGCCGGGACCGTCCAGGGAGCGGGTGTTCTTGCAGTCCGGATACGCGCTGCAGCCCAGGAAGCGGCCGTACTTGTTCCACTTCACCAGCATGGGACTGCCACACTTCTCGCACTCCTCGCCCTCGGCGGCGAGGATCTCGAGGATGATCTCGTCGGATTCCTCCTCGCCGGCGTCGAGGCGCTCCTTGAAGCCGGGATAGAATTCGGCCAGGAGGGTCCGCCACTCCACCTCTCCGTCCTCCACCCGGTCCAGGGCGCTCTCCATGCGGGAGGTGAACTCCACGTCGAAGATGTTGGGGAAGATGCGCACCAGGAGCTTGGCCACCACCTCACCCAACTCCGTGGGCTCGAAGCGGCGCTTCTCCAGCTCCACGTATCCCCGGTCCACGATGGTGGAGAGGATGGCGGCATAGGTGGAGGGTCGCCCGATCCCCTGGGCCTCCATCTCCTTCACCAGGCTCGCCTCGGAGAACCGGGGCGGCGGCTGGGTGAAGTGCTGCTGGGGATCCAGCTTGTCCAGCTTCGCCTCGTCGCCCTCGGCCAACTCCGGGAGGGGCTCGAAATCGCCCAGCCGACGGTGGTCGCCGTGCTCGGTGGCCTCCTCGTAGAGCTTGGTGAACCCGGCGAACTTCATGATGGATCCGGAGGCCCGGAAGCGGTATTCCGTGCCGGAGGAGCCCGTCATGTCGAAGTTCACCGACGTCGTGTCGTAGACGGCCGGAGACATCTGGCTGGCGACGAACCGCAACCAGATCAGCTCGTAGAGCCGGGACTGATCCCGGTCCAGGTAGTCGGTGGCCTCGGTGGGGGTGATGGTGGGGTCGGTGGGCCGGATGGCCTCGTGGGCCTCCTGGGCCGACTGCTGCTGCTTCCCACCCCAGAGACGGCGGGAGTCAGGGACGAACCGGTCGCCGAACTCGCCCTTCACCCAGCCCCGGGCGGCATCCACGGCCTCGGAGGAGACCCGGGTGGAGTCGGTCCGCATGTAGGTGATGAGTCCGGTGGTGCCCCGGGAACCCACCTCCACACCCTCGTAGAGCCGCTGCGCCACGGACATGGTCCGACGCGCCGAGAAGCTCAGCCTCTTGGAGGCCTCCTGCTGCAGGGTGGAGGTGGTGAAGGGCGCCGACGGGTTCTTCCGTCGCTCCCTCCGCCGCACCCCGGTGACCTGGAAGGGCAGGCCTTCCACGTCCGCGAGGACTCCGTTGGTGCGCTCCTCGTTCTCGAGGGTGAAGCTCTTGCCGTCGATCTTCTGGAGGCGCGCCTCGAAGGCCTGGTCCTCCTTGGCGAGGTGGGCCGTGATGGACCAGTACTCGTCGGCCTCGAAGGCGCGGATCTCCTCTTCGCGCTCGGTGATGAGGCGGAGGGCCACGGTCTGGACCCGCCCGGCGGAGAGACCCGGTCGGATGGGCTTCCAGAGGAGCGGGCTGACCTGGTAGCCCACCAGCCGGTCCAGGATGCGGCGGGCCTGCTGCGCCTCGACCTTCTTCATGTCGATGGGGCCCGGGTGCTCCAACGCCTCCTGCACCGCCCGCTTCGTCACTTCGCGGAACTGGACCCGCTTGAAGCGCTCGCTCTCGGCGGCTTCGTCGGGAAGGCCGAGCTGGTGCGCCACATGGTAGGCGATGGCCTCACCCTCACGGTCCGGGTCCGTGGCCAGGAGGATCTGATCGGCCTTCTTGGCCTTTCGCTTGAGCTCCTTCACCACCTTCCCCTTGCCTCGGATGGTGACGTAGCGGGGCTCGAACTCGTTGTCCACGTCCACCCCCAGGTCCTTCTTGGGGAGGTCGCGGACATGTCCTACGGAGGCGGCCACCTCGTAGTCCGCCCCCAGGTACCGGCCCAGGGTGCGGGCCTTGGCGGGCGACTCGACGATGACGAGGTGTTTGGACATGCAGGTCAGGCCTTCTCTGTGGTCAGGTTCCAGGGACTCCGCGAAAGGATTTCGAGAACGCGGGCCGTCACATCATCCAGGGTCCGTCCGTCCGTGTCCACCTCGGCGTCGGCCTCGGCGTACTCCATGGAGCGCACCGCCAGGAGCTTCCGGGCCTCGTCCAGCGGATCCTCGGTATCCAGGAGCGGACGCCGCCCGGGCTGGTCTTTCACTCGGCCGATGGCCTCCGCGGCCGACACCTGGAGCCAGATGCTCACCGTGCCGGACGGGAGGGCCGCCAGACGACCCCTCTGCGCCGCCCAGCCGCCGCCGGTGGCGATGACCACCCGGTCCTTGCCCAGGATCTCCGAGACCACGGCGGACTCCACGGCACGGAAGTACTTCTCGCCCCGGCGCTGGAAGATCTCGGCGACGGTGGCGTCCTCCATCTCCTCGATGCGGTCGTCCACATCCACGAAGCGCCAACCCAGCGCCTGGGCCAGCGGCGGGCCCACGGAGCTCTTCCCGGCACCCATGAACCCCACCAGCAGGATTCGGTGGGCCGAGGCAACGGTCACCTCGTTGGCGGACGAGAGGTCGAAAATCATCGCGATCCGAATCCTCGGTCGATGAGGTGTGCGGTGTATCCGTCGAAGTTCCTGCGGATCTCGCTCATGGAATCCCCCCCGAACTTGTCGAGGAAGGCGTCGGCCAGGACCAGCGCCACCATGGCCTCGCCCACCACGGCAGCGGCGGGCACGGCACAGACGTCGGAACGCTCTGCGGCGGCATCGCCGATGCTTCCGTCCCGGAGGTCCACGCTGGGCAGGCGGTTCCGGAGCGTGGAGATGGGCTTCATGGCCCCTCGGACCACCACCGGCTCGCCGGTGGTGACGCCGCCCTCCAGTCCTCCGGCCCGATTGCTGGTCCGGGTCATGCCACCGCCCCGCTGGTGCTCTTCGTCCCGGACGATGGGGTCGTGGACCCGGGACCCGGGACGCCGGGCACCTTCGAAGCCGAGACCGATCTCCACACCCTTGATGGCCTGGATGGACATCATGGCACCGGCGAGGCGACCGTCGAGCTTGTCCGTCCAGGAGACGTAGCTGCCGAGCCCCACCGGCACACCCGTGGCCACCACCTCGAAGATGCCGCCCAGCGTGTCCCCCGCCTCCTTGGCGGCGTCGATGTCGGCCCGGATGCGCTCCGAGGCCTCCGGGTCCAGGCAGCGCACCGGATCCTCGTCCACCGCCGCATTCAGCTCCTCGGGGAGCGCGTCGGGGAGGGTCGCCTCCACGTCGCCGATGGAGACCACATGGCTTCCGATGCGGATCCCGAAATCCCGGAGGAGCCGCTTGGCCACGGCGCCGCACGCCACCCGCGCCGCCGTCTCCCGGGCGCTGGCCCGCTCCAGGATGTCCCGCACGTCCCGGCGG
>CAKZOQ010000377.1 GCA_937136445.1 uncultured Gemmatimonadota bacterium | reverse complement strand
GCCAGCCGGATGCCCTCCTGGATGGAGACCTTCGGCGGGACCTCCTCCATGAAGAGGATCTCGGTGGCGCCGAGTCGGAGGATGGCCCGATCCAGGGTGCTGAGGCGGTCCAACCGCCAGTTGTCCAGCGCCCGTTGGAGAGCCCGATCCACCTCGGGGAGGCTCTCGTCCATGAGGTCCAGGACCTCGCGGATGTAGGGGAGCCTGCGCTCGGCCACGACACGGGTCTGCACGGTGTCGACCAGCGCGTCCCGGAGGGTAAGGCCCCCGGAGCCGGACTCCCACCGGTAGTGGATCTGCACGATCCAGGCGCGGGCCCGATGGCGGTCGATCCGCTCCCGACGGGTGAGCCCCCCGGACGTGCGAGGAGAGGAATCGGGTGCAGGATCGGTGATGGGACCGGAGGGGTTCACAGGGACTCGGTGCGTTGCATGAATGCGTACATCTGGAGGGCGCTGAGGGCGGCTTCGTACCCCTTGTTGTCCGGCCCGTCGACGGCCCGGGCCAGCGCCTGGTCCAGATCGTCCGTGGTCAGGACCCCGAAGACCACGGGCATGGTCGTGGCGCGGGCGATGGCCCCGAGGCCCCGGGTGGCCTCGCTACAGACGTAGTCGAAGTGGGGCGTCTCCCCCCGGATCACACACCCCAGCGTGACGATGCAGTCGTGCGCGCCGCAGGCCACCAGCCGCGCCGCCGCCTGGGGGAGCTCCCAGGCTCCTGGGACGGGATACACGTCCACGGACTCCACCCCGTGCTCCTCCAGGCAGGCCAGAGCGCCCCCGAGCAACCGGTCGGTGACCTGGGCGTTGAATCGTGCCACCACCACGGCGGCTCGGACGCCGGAGCCGTCCACCTCGCCCCGGGATTCGCGGACGTGGGTGCCTTCGGAGCTCAAAGGATGTGCCCCAGCTTGGATTTCTTGGTGGCCAGATACCGCTCGTTGTGCTCGTTGCCGCCGACACGGAGGGGCTCCCGACCGGTGATTTCCAGATCGTAGCCGTCGAGGCCCACGATCTTGCGGGGGTTGTTGGTCAGGAGACGGATGCCTCGGATGCCCAGGTCAAGGAGGATCTGCGCCCCGATCCCGTAGTCCCGGAGGTCGGGCTTGAACCCCAGGCGCTCGTTGGCCTCCACGGTGTCCATGCCGCCGTCCTGGAGGGCGTAGGCCTTGAGCTTGTTGCCCAGACCGATTCCCCTCCCTTCCTGACGGAGGTAGACGATGGCCCCGGAGCCTTCCTCGGCGATCCGTGCCATGGCGGCGTCGAGCTGGGATCCGCAGTCGCAGCGGCGCGACGCGAAGACGTCGCCGGTGAGGCACTCGGAGTGCATCCGGACCAGGGCGTCGTCTCGGCCGTGCAGGTCCCCCTTCACCAGGGCCACGTGCTCCCGGTGGTCCAGGACGCTCTCGAAGCCGATGACCCGGAAGAGGCCGTGGTCGGTGGGGAGCTCCGCCTCGGCGATGCGGCGCACCAGGCGGGTCTTGGTGAGGCGATACGCCACCAGTTGAGCCACGGTGATGAACTTGAGGTCGTGCTCCGCGGCGAACCGCTCCAGCTCCGGGCGCCGGGCCATGGTGCCGTCGGCGTTGAGGATCTCGCAGATGACGCCGGCGGGCGCGAATCCGG
>CAKZOQ010000376.1 GCA_937136445.1 uncultured Gemmatimonadota bacterium | reverse complement strand
CCGGCAGGACGCCGAGGTGGGCGTGGAGGCCCGGCTGGAGGAGCTGAAGCGGCGCATGGGCCGCGACTAGCCGTCTGCCTCCGGGTTCTCGTCGGAGACCCGGGCCTCGGCGGAGACATCAGCGAGCCCCCGGAGGAAGAGGAGCCCAGCGCACTCGCCGGCCAGGAAGAGGAGGTCTTCCCGGTCGCCTGGGCCGAGGTCGTCCCGGGGCTCCGACTCCACCACCAGGTACCACGACCCGGCATCGGTCGATCCCAGGAAGACGCTGATGCGCCCCGGCGCCTCCCGGTGGAGGACCGGGGGCGTCGCCCCGGACTCCGGCGGATCGAGCGGCGGGAAGTCGAGCTCGGCCGGATCGTGGAGCAGGTCCAGGACCACGAAGGGCTCGGGTCGGGGCCTGGGATCCCCCGAGGGCTGGATGAGGATCCCACCTCGTCGTCCCTCCACCATGTAGACCGCCCGCCAGAGGGGAAGCGCGAAACGGGAGCGCCCCTCGTCGGCACCCCAGAGAGCGAAGGCGCCGCGTTCGGCGTCCGCCGGCGGATCGTCCAGGTACTGGGTCAGGTCGATGATGCCGTCGTCCACAGGGTCCCAGGTCGTGGGCCGAGAATCGAATCCGGACGGGACTGGTCCCCCGCTCGGCCGTCGGGTTACCTTTCGCCATAGGATATGGTCTTCCCGCTCGCCCCCGAAGTCGAAGGCGTTGGAATCTATGGAAAACTGGATCGGAATCGGCATCTGGATCCTCATGGGCTGTGCTGTGGGGCTGGCCATGAAGATCGTCGTCAAGAACCCGGACGAGACACCGGGGCACACCCCCGTGCTCCTGGTACTCGCCGCCTTCGGCGCGGTCATCGGCGGCATGCTCGGCGTAGGCATCTTCCACCTCTACGAGCCCATGGCGCTGAGCATCGGTGGCATGGGAGGCGCGCTCCTCCTCTCCTCGCTCTGCGCCTTCCTCTACCGGTGGGGCGTTCGGAGCATGGTCTGACGGGGCCTCACCCCCACCAGCCACGGGTCCGCTCATGAGCGCAGAGGCGCTCCACTTCGTCGATGAGCACCTCTCCCGGTTCCGGGACGAGCTGTACGACTTCCTCCGCATCCCCTCCATCTCCGCCAAACCGGAGTACGCCCAGGACACCCGCCGGGCGGCGGAATGGCTCGCCGAGCGCCTGAAGGATGCCGGACTCCACGTCGACATCCACGACACGCCGGGCCACCCGGTGGTCCTGGGGCGCTGGGACGAGGCCGGCCCCGACGCGCCCACCGTCCTCATCTACGGCCACTACGATGTCCAGCCACCCGAACCGTTGGAGGAATGGGACTCGCCGCCCTTCGAGCCCACCGAGCGGGACGGCCGGGTCTACGCCCGGGGCACCGCCGACGACAAGGGGCAACTCTACATGCACGTGAAGGCCCTGGAGGCCTGGCTCGCCACCGAGGGCCGCCTCCCGGTGAACGTCCTGCTCCTGGCCGAGGGCGAGGAGGAGGTGGGGTCCGAGCACCTGGTCCCCTTCGTGGCGGAGCATGCGGAGGAGCTGGCCTGCGACCACGTGGTCATCTCCGATTCCAACATGTTCGCCGAGGGGATGCCCAGCGTGCTCTTCTCCCTCCGGGGGCTGGCCTACTTCGAGATCCATCTCACCGGGGCCCGCTCCGACCTCCACTCCGGGCAGTTCGGCGGTACCGTGGCGAACCCCGGGAACGCCCTGGCCCGGATCCTGGCCTCCCTCCACGACGACCACGGGCGGGTGGCTGTGGAGGGCTTCTACGACGACGTCGCCGACTGGGACGAGGAGACGAGGGACCGCATCCGCGCCCTCCCCTTCGACGAGGACGCCTACCGGGACGAACTGGAGGTCTCCACGCTCTCCGGCGAGGCGGGCTATTCCAGCCTGGAGCGCCTCTGGATCCGGCCCACCTGCGACGTGAACGGGATCCTCTGCGGATACACCGGCGAAGGCGCCAAGACGGTGCTCCCCAACCGGGCCATGGCCAAGGTCAGCTTCCGCCTGGTGCCGGATCAGACGCCGGAGCGGGTCGGGGAACTCCTCCGGGCCCATGTGGAGCGGGTGGTGCCGGCCGGAGTCCGGGCGGAGGTTCGGACCCTCCACGGTGGACGCCCCTGGCGGGCGGACCTGGACGGGCGCCTGGTGGACGCCGCCACGGAAGCGCTGGAGGAGGCCTTCGGGACGGCGCCGGTGCTCCAGGGCGAGGGAGGCAGCATCCCCATCGTCTCGGATTTCGAGGAGCAGCTCGATGCCTCGGCGCTCCTGGTGGGATTCGCCCTCCCGGGCTGCAACCTCCACGCTCCCAACGAGTGGTTCCCCCTGGAGAACTTCGAGACGGGCATCGGTGCGCTGGTCCGCCTCTACGGGAAGCTGGGCAGCTAGCGCGGGACGGGTCGGCACCTCATCCGGGGGCGCTCCCCCGAATCATGGCGGCGGCCTGCAGGAGCGCCCCGGCCTTGCTCAGGGTCTCCTGGTATTCGGAGGCGGGATCGGAATCCGCCACGATGCCTGCCCCCGCCTGAACGAAGGCCCGCCCCTCCGTCACCAGCACCGTCCGGATGGTGATGGCCGTGTCCATGGCCCGCCCCCCGTAGTGGAAGTAGCCCACCGCTCCGGCGTAGGGCC
>CAKZOQ010000375.1 GCA_937136445.1 uncultured Gemmatimonadota bacterium | reverse complement strand
CCACCCTGCTCCGCCTCCTCATCGAGGTCGGGTCCCTCGGGCGCCTCGTCCGGGGGGGCGACCTCCTCCACCTCGTCGGGCTCGGGGGGAGCCTCGGGGTCGTCGGTGGTGACCTCCACGAGCTGGATGGCCGTCATGCCCTGGGCGGTGGTGGCCTGCAGGGGCACGAAGGGGCGAGGAGTGGTCCGATCGCGATCCCGCAGCCCCGGATAGAGGGCCAGCGCCATCAGGTGGATGGCAGCGGACACGGCCAAGGCGACCTGAACCGCCCGACGGTGCATGCGGTCCCGTCGCTGCCGGCGGGCTTCCCCGGCGGACGGTGCGTCGTCGGGGGAGGAGGGCGGGGTCATGGGTCGTCCTAACCCCGCCCGGAAGCGCGGTTCCTGGGCGGATCCGTGCTTCGAAGGCGGCTCAGCCCGGTGGGACCAGGCGGCCCAGGCGGCGTGCCGCCTCCTCCAGCTCCTCGACGGTCCGGGTCAGCGCGATGCGGAAGAACCCCTCACCCGCGTCCCCCAGCGCACTCCCGGGCAGGACGATGACGCCGGCCTCCTCCAGCGCCCGACGTGCGAAGTCCTCCGCCGACGGCGACCCGTCCGCTCCTTCCGGCACCGGGATCCACAGGTACATGGTCGCCCGTGGGGGATCCACCTCGAAGCCCACCTGGCGGAGCGCCGCCACCGCACGGTCCCGACGTTCCTGGAAGACGGCGACGTTCCCCGGCACCCAGTCGTCCCAGGACTCCAGCGCCGCCCGACCCGCCTCTTGCACCGCCAGGAAGACCCCGGTGTCCACGAAGGTCTTGAGGCGGGTCAGCGTCGCCACCACCTCCGCCCTGCCTGCCATCCATCCCAACCGCCACCCCGTCATGTTGTAGGTCTTGGAGAGGGTGTGGAATTCCACCGCCACCTCTCCGGCTCCTTCGAACTCCAGGATGCTCGGTGGCCGGTATCCGTCGAAGGCGATCTCGGAGTAGGCGTGGTCGTGGGCCAGGAGGATGCCGTGCTCCCGGCAGAAGTCCACGGCTCGCTGCAGGTAGTCGTCGGGGGCGGAGGCCGCGGTGGGGTTGTTGGGGTGGTTCAGGAAGAGGATGCGGGTGCGGGCCAGGACGTCCGCGGGGATGTCGTCGAACTGCAGGAGGAAGTCGTTCTCCGGGCGGAGGGGCATCATGCAGGGCTCCCCGCCGGCCAGAACCGTGCCTCCCCGATAGGCCTGGTAGCCCGGATCGGGCATGACCACGGCGTCCCCGGGGTCCAGGTAGGCCAGCGGGAGGTGGGCGATGCCGTCCTTGGACCCGAAGAGGGGAAGGAGCTCCGACCCGGGGTCCAGCGTCACCCCGAAGCGGCGCTCCATGAAGGCGGCCACCGCCCTCCGGAACCCCATGGATCCCACCTGGAAAGGATAGCGGGACTGGGTCGGGTCCTCGGCGGCCCGGGCCAGGGCCTCCACCGCGGCGGGAGGCGGAGCCAACTCGGCGTCTCCGGCGCCCAGGTCCAGGATCCGCACGCCCTCGGCTTCCAGGAGCCGGCGGGTCTCCTTCATCCCCGCCAGAGGGTAGGGCGGGAGAGCCTGGAAGCGCCGGGCAGGCGAGAAGATCGGCGGATCCACCGAGGCGTCGGTGCTCAGGACGCGTCCCGGACGGGGTTCGAGACGGAGCCTACGCCCAGGACCTCCACCTCCACCACGTCTCCGGCCTCCAGCGGGCCGATGCCGTCGGGGGTCCCGGTGGCGATGAGGTCGCCGGGCTCCAGGGTGAAGATCCGGCTGATGTAGGCCACCAGGAACGGGATGTCGAAGGTCATCTCGTCGGCGGAGGCCTCCTGCCGAACCTCCCCGTTCACCCGGGTGACCACGCCCAGCGACGCCCGGTCCACCTGGTCCAGATGCACCGGGTCCCCCACCGGGCAGAAGGTGTCGAAGCCCTTGGCCCGGCTCCACTGGTTGTCGGAGCGTTGGAGGTCCCGGGCGGTAACGTCGTTCAGGGGGAGGACCGCGTCCAGGACGTCCCACGCCTCCTCCCTAGGGACGTCCTTCGCCCGCCGACCCACCCGCACCGCGATCTCCCCTTCGAAGTCCACCCGACGGGAATCCGGCGGCCGGACGATGGCCTCACCCGGCGCCAGGAGCGCCGACGGCGCCTTCAGGAAGAGGAGGGGCTCCGCAGGAACCTCACCACCCATCTCGGCAGCGTGCTTGGCGTAGTTCTTTCCGACGCAGACGATCTTGGAGGGTCGGACGCCGGCCGGCGCGAAGGCGGCGGGTGGCTCCTTCCCAGAGGACGTGGCCACTCAGTGATGCTCGTCGGAGGCCGGCGCCCAGGCGTGGATCCAGGTGCCGATGAGGGCCCCGAGGGCCGCGATGCCCAGCAGCGCGCCGATGACGCTCCACCAGACCCCGAGGTCCGTGTGGTCCATGCTGAACCCACGCAGCCCGTTCCGGAAGGCGCCGAAGGCGATGAGGAGGTAGAAGGTCCCGATGAAGAGGCCGGCGTAGCGCTTCATGGAGTCTGGGGGTGGAGACGAGGTCTGGAGGCGCAGGGCCCCGGGAACGCCCGAATCTATCCCGCGCCGTCCTGCTCTCCAAGGTCGTCTTCGACGGCCTCAGGCGCCGTAGAACTCCCGGAGGCGGTGGGCCACCTCGTGCCAGGGCCCCTTCACCAGAGGAGCGTCGGGGAGGGAATCCCGCAGGTAGCGGCCGTAGCGCCGACTCACCACCCGATCGTCCAGAAGGAGGACGGCGCCACGGTCGGTGGCGGCCCGCACCAGGCGCCCGAAGCCCTGCTTGAGTCGCAGGGCCGCGTGGGGGAGCATGAACTCGTGGAACGAGGACCGGCCTTGCCGCTCCAATCGTTCCATGCGCGCCGCGGTGATGGGCTCGGTGGGAACCCGGAAGGGGATCTTCTGGATGATGAGGGCGCGAAGGGGATGTCCCGGCACATCCACGCCCTCCCAGAAGGAGGCCGTGCCCAACAAGATGCCCCGTTCCGCCTCCACGAAGTCGCCGAGGAGCCGATGGCGATCGTCCTCCCCGTGGACGAAGAGGGGCCATCGGCCGTCCACCCCCTGGGCCCGTAGCTCCTGGGCCACCTGCTGGAGGGCGCCGTGGGAGGTGAAGAGGACGAAGAGGCCCCCGTCGGTCATGTCGGCGAGCTCCCGGGTGATGCGCGCCGTGGCCCGCTGGAACTCCTCCCCGCCCCCGCCGTCGGCCGCGGGGAGGTCGGTGGGGACGGCGAAGACGGTCTGGCGGGCGTAGTCGAAGGGCGAGGGCACGACCCGCTCCTCCACCGAGACGTCGGCGTCGGAGGCGGTGAGCTCCGCCTCGGCCAGCCCCAGCCGATCCCGGAGGAAGTCGAACCGGCTCCGGGTGGTGAGGGTCGCCGAGGTGAGGACGGTGGTCTCGGCCTTCCCGAAGAGGGACTCCCGCAGGAGGGGCCCCAGCTCGATGGGCGCCGCCGCCAGGACCAGGTTGGTCTTCCGCCCGGACCGCCGGGTTTCCAGCCAGCGGACGTATCGCTCGGCGTCGTCCCCGGGGAGGAGGACCAGACGGGCGCCGTGGGCGTGGGCGGAGACCCGGCGCTCCACGCTCCGCAGGTCCAGGAGGCGGGCCTCCAGGCGTTCGGCCAGCTCCTCGTCGAGCTGGATCCGGGCCCGGAGCTCGCCCAGCTCCCGCTCCAGTCGTCCCAGCGCCGCCACGAGCCCCTCCAGACGCTCCTGGACGTCCTCCCGCTCCGCCGGCTCCCCGATCTCCTCCGAGCCCAGTCGGACGGTACGTCCAGCCCCTCCGACCACCCGCTCCATCGTCTCCACGAAGGCGTCGACCCGGGCCCTCGCCCGGGAGAGGGCCGGTCGGATCCGGTTCTCCAGCCGTTCCCGCATGTTGCCCCCCTCCCCCGAGGCCGGAAGGGCCTCGTAGACGGCCGAGAGGATGCCGCGGCCCCTCCGATCGAGGCGGGAGAGGGCCCGGTACATGGCGGTACGGGTCACCTCCACCCCCAGGTGCTGGGTGGCGGCGTCCTCCACGTTGTGGGCCTCGTCCAGGATGAGCCGTCGGTACGCCGGCAGCACCGCCGCCTGACTCCAGTTCCCCGTGGCCCGCCGGACCGCCAGGTCGGTGAAGAGGAGGTGGTGGTTCACCACCAGGAGGTCGGCGGAGGCGGCGCGCCGCCTGGATTGCTGGTAGAAGCAGCGCTGGAAATGGGGGCAGCGGGCCCGCAGGCAGATGTCCGGGTCGCTCCGGACCTCCTCCCAGGTGTCGGGCGCCGGTCGGAAGGGCAGGTCGGTGAGGGAGCCGTCTTCGGTGGCGTCCATCCACTCCAGGAGGGCGTCCATCTCGCGGCTCCGATCGTCCTCGAAGAGGGTGCCCTGGCTCCCGGCGGCCAGGAGGGCGCGGCGGATGCTGATGTAGTTCCCCCGCCCCTTCACCAGCGCCCAGCTCACCTTCTCCTCCACCAGGCCCGACACGAGCGGAAGGTCCTTCCCGGCGAGCTGCTCCTGGAGGTTGATGGTGTTGGTGGAGAGGACGGTTTTTTCCCGATTCCTCGCCGCCCAGCGGGCCGCCGGCACCAGGTAGGCCAGCGACTTGCCGGTGCCGGTGCCGGCCTCCACCACCGAGACGTGCCCCTCGTTGAAGGCGCGGACCACCGCGCGGAGCATGGCCCGCTGCCCCGGGCGGTCCTCATAGCCCGGGTACTGCCGCGATAGGGGACCGCCCGGGGCGAGGACCGCCTCCAGGTCGTCGGGCTCCAGGAGGGTGATCTCCCGGGGCTCCGGCGGCTCCACCACCACGTAGAGCTCCCGGGCCTCGTTGTCGATGATCCCGGTGCCGATCCCCTGGTCGTAGAGCGCGGCCGCGACCCGGAGGTCCGCCGGGGAGGGCTCCAGCGTCCCGGAGGGGTGATTGTGGAGCATGACGCTCCCCTCGGCGGCGTCCCGGGCGGCCACCAGGACCGCCTGGAAGTTGCCGCGGGCCACCGCCCTCGGATCCCGTACCATCCGCCCCTCGTCCACCTCCGCGAGGAAGCAGACCTCCCGGCCTCCGGCGCGCTCGATCTCCTGCCGCAGGGTGGCGCGGGTGTCCTCGGGGAGGGTCAGGGGACGACGCTTCTTCCGGGACGGCCGGTCAGGATGAGCCTCCTCCTCGGGAAGGGGTCCCGCCTCGAGGCCGTCCAACCCCACCAGCACCGCCCGCCCCGGATCGGCGGGAAAGCCGTCGGGGATCTCGGGGGGTGCGCTCACTGGGTCTTGAGCGTCTTCTTCTTCGCCGCCGGGAAGAGGACGTTGTTCAGGATCAGGCGGTAGCCCGGCGAGTTCGGATGCAGCGACAGATCGGTGGGCGGGTCGCCGATCTGGTGCTCCGGGTCCTCCGGGTCGTGCCCGCCGAAATAGGTCCAGCTGCCCTCGCCCAGGGCGCCGTGGAGGTACTTCGCCCGGTCGGCTTCCTCGGCGAGGACGATGGTCCCGGGCTTCAGACGCTCGGTCCAGAACGAGGTGGTGAGCCCGTAGAAGTCCCGCAGCACCGTCTCGTGATTCTGGGTGAGCATGGCCGGGACCGGGTCGAACTTCGCCGAGAAATCAAATAAGGTGAACACACCCAAGTCCCTGCGCTGGATCGTGTTGACCTGGTGCCCATCGATGTCGGAAAAGGAGTTCACCGACGGGGACAGCTCCAGGGTGGCGCCCTCGAAGGCCATGGCCCGGGACCAGTCCATGAGGGCCGTGGCGTCGGGATCCACCGGGGTGTTGTCGGCGAAGGAGGCGGCGATGTCCACGCCTTCGGCGGCCAGGGCCAACTCCAGCGTCTCCGTGGCCGAGCACATGGCGAAGAGGAAGCCGCCCTGGTCCACGTAGTCCCGGATCCGACCGGCGACGGCCTTCTTCAGCGCCGGCACGTGGGGGAGGCCGTGGCTGGCCGCCACCTCCTCGTTCCTCGCCACCTCCTCCTGGAGCCAGGGCGCGCCGGAGTAGGTCAGGTAGAACTTGGAGTACTGTCCGGTGAAGTCCTCGTGGTGCAGGTGCACCCACTCGTACTCCTCCAGCTCGTCGCCCAGGACGCCGTCGTCCCAGATGGTCTCGTAGTCGATGCCGGCGTAGGTCAGCGCCATGGTCACCGCGTCGTCCCAGGGGGTCGTGTTGGGCGGCGTGTAGATGGCGATCTTCGGGGCCGTCTCCAGGGGGACGGCCTCCATGTTGGCCTCGGCGATGGTGGCGCGGATGCTCGCCACGGCACCGGCGTCCGCCTCCTCCCATCCCACCCCCCGGAAGGCCGCCTCGCGACGGATCTCCGGTCGGTCGGCCAGGAGGAACGAGCCTCCCCGATAGTTCAGGAGCCACTCCGCCTCGAAGCCCTCCGCCAGGGACCAGTAGGTGAGGCCGTAGGCTTTCAGGTGGTTGGGCTGAGAGCGGTCCATGGGAACCAGGAGCCACTGGGCCGCCACCTGGGCGGGTGCCGCCAGGAGCGCCAGGGCCAGGGTCAGCGCCACCGTCCACCTCGTCCAGACCATCATCCGCTCCCCCGCAGTCGTTCCAGTTCCCGACGGGCTGCCGGTACCACCGCCGCCTCCGGCCGGGTCGTGATGAGCTCTTCCAGGACGGCCCGAGCCTCCGCCCGCCCCGCCGAGTCCCGAGCCAGACTCCGCGCCAGCTCCAGGGCCGCCTCGGCGGCCTGGAGGCTCTCCGAGTGGTCGGCCAGAAGCTGTCGACGGAGCTCTCGCGCCTCCTCCACGCCCCCGTCCTGGTCAGCGAACCGCGCCGCCTGGGCCAGGAGGGGCGCCCGATCCTCCGAAGGAAGATCCTCCAATCCGCGAGCCAACTCCATGCCCGCCCGGGTCGCGTCCCTCCGATGGGCCTGCACCGCCGCCGACGACAGCCGCTGGACACCGGCGGGCGATACCCTCCCGAGGAGCCCGGCGAGCTGGATGACCCGCGTGGCCTCCACCGGAGTCAGTCCATCCACCGCCATGAGGAGCGCCTGGCGCCCCAGGGGCACCTCACCCCGGGCCATGAGGATGTAGCCTCGCTCCAGGTTGCTCCGAGGGCCGTCGATGCCCTCCAGGACCTGGGCCGCACCGGCTACGTCGCCGGCCTCCAGGAAGCGGACGGACACCTCCGCCGCCAGCTCGTCGGTCTCCGGCGCGTCGGGGAAGGCCCTCCGGAAGGCGTGGAAGAGCTCGCGGAGTCGTTCCGGGGACGCCCGAGTGGCTTCAAGCCGGAGGAGGCGCGCCGTCGCCTGACGACGGTCCGCCGAACCCGGGGAGAAGGACCCGACAACACGCTCCTGGGCCTCCAGGGCAGTGGCTGTGTCGCCCGAGGCCAGGGAGGCCTCGACCAGGCGCTGGTCGAACTGTCGCCGCTCGCCCGGGCTGCGGGCGTCGGCGCCCAGCTCTTCCCAGGACCAGGCCGCCAGGTCGTCCATGGAGGCGTTCTCCGCCCGGCGGGCCAGGTCCGAGAGGAAGGCCACCCGCTGCCGCTCATCCAGCCGATCCGCCGCCCGACGAGCCGCCTGGGTCCCCTCCTCTTCCAGCCCCAGCGTCACGGCCACCAGGGCCGCCGCTCGCTGTACATCCGGGTGGTCCCGGTCCTCCAGCATCGCCAGGAGGTCCCGCGTCGCCTCCTCGGCATCGGGGAGCTCCTCCAGCCGGTCCGCCACCGCCCCGCTCCGGCCCGGGTCCGCCGCCAGCGCCCGGCTCCACTCCTCCAGCGCTCCGTCCCGCGCCCCCTGCCGGGCGTGGAGGTCGCCCATCTCCAGGGAGAGGGAGGCAGGATCCCCCACCGCCTCCCGACCACGACGGAGGAGCTCCATGGTGGCCTCGACTCCCAGTGCGCGCTCGTAGAGCCCGGCCACCTCCCGATAGGGGGTGGGATCGTCGGGATCCAGGGCGAACCAGGCCAGCGCCTCTTCCTCGAGGGCGTCCGTGGAGTCCACCTCGGCGAGCACCCGAAGCTTCATGTATCGCACGCCCGAGGCGTCGGGGGATCGACCGAGGAAGGCGTCGGTGGCCGGGAGTACCTCTGCCACCTGCCCCTGGGCCCGCAGCACCCGCTCCAGCGCGAAGAGGCCCCCGGACGAGGCGGGATTCCGCTCCAGGAGGGTCCGTAGCGTGGCTGTGGCCTCCACCAGCTCGCCCCGGGATTCCTGGGCGGCCGCCTGCCGCAGGAGTCGGCTCTCCTCCGCCCGCTGAGCCTCCGCCACCGCCGGCACCACCGCCGACACCGTCCCCACGGCCAGCGCGACGAGGATCCAGCGGCCGAACGCGCCCGGCCACCTCATGGACCGCCCCCCGGCGCCGACGGCGCCCGGTTCAGGCGCTCGAAGTAGTCCAGGACGAGCTGCCGGACGGCCGGTGGCAGCCGACGGAGCTCCTCCGAGCCCGGGATGCGGTAGCGGAGGGCTCCCAGATCGGCGTCCCCGAGGGACTCCACCTCCGCCCGCTCGAAGTCGCCGGCGGCAGCCGACTCCCGTTCGTCCGAATACTCCTCCTGTTCCAGGCTGCGACCTGAATCCAGGAGGCGTCGGAAGAGGTTCTCCTGGCGCTCCCGGAGGTCCTCTGGGCTGCTCCCTCCGGCCATCTCCCGGGCCAGCTCCTCCGCTTCGCGCGCCAGCTCCTGCACGTCGCCCAGCGCCTCTTCCTCGGTCCCGGGCCGATCGGCCAGCTCGTCGAGCTGCTCCGCCACCGACTGCTGCTCCTGCGCCAGCCGCTCCATCTGCTGCTGCAGCGCCTGCTGACCGAGCTGCATGGGGGTGAGCTGACTGGCCTGGTTGTTCACCTGGCCCTGCTGCTGGGCCAGCTCCTGGAGCTGCTCCCCCACCTGCTGGGGGCTGGACTGCCCCTGACCCTGCTGGCTCTGGCTCATCTGCTCCGCGCCGGCCAGCGCCATGAGGGCGAGCTGGTTGAGGGAGGCGACGGCCTGGTCGGCGGCGCCCTGGGGCGAGGCCTGGGCCCCCCGCGTTCCGCCCATGGCCTCCACCGTCCGCTGGAGCGCCTGCATGGCCCGCCCCATCTGCGTGGAGAGCTCCTGGCTCTGCCCGCCGGGCCCCTCGCCGGCGGCCTGGAGCGTCCGGGCCATGTTCTCGACCCCCTGGATGAGCGAGGCCTGGTCGCCCCGCATCCCCACCATCTCCTCCCTCCCGGCACCCTCCATGCCTTCCTGGAGGGCGCTCTGGCTCCGGGCCAGCGCCAGCGCCTCGTCGGCGACGCCCCGGAGGGCCTCCTGCGCGGCCTGGGCCTGCTGCTCGGCCATCTGCTGCTGGGCCTCCGAGAGGCGCTCTCCAGCCTCCTGCATTTGGCCGGCGGCCTGCCGGGCCTCCTCGGCGCCACCCTGCTCCTGCCGGGCCTGCTCTCCCGCCTGGCTCATCTGGTTCCGAGCCTGCGCGGCCTGCTCCCGTGCGGACTGGACCTCCTGGGCGGCGTCTTGTTCGCCGAGCTGCTCCAGCCGATCCTGGAGGCGCTCCATCCGCTCCTCCAGCTCGTCGGTGCGTCCGCCCAGCTCGTCCTGCTGGCTCGCCCGGAGCTCGGGATCGTCCCCCTCCTCCATGGCGCCGGCCAGCGCCTCCTCCTCCCGGGCGAGCTCCTCCGCCTCGCTCTGCGTCGCCCGGAAGTCCTGTTCCACCGCCGCCCGGCGGAACCGGTCCAGGGACTGCTCCAGCCGCTCGCGGAAGTCCTCCTGCTCCTGGGCCATCTCCTCCAGGGCCTCCTGCGAGTCCCGGACGCGGTCCTCTTCCAGCGACTCCGCCAGCTGCTCCATCCGCTCCCGCATCTCGGCGTCGGCCACCTCCTCCAGGAGGCTCTGAAGCTCCTCCAGGTCCCGGGAGAGCTCGGGATCGGCCTGCCCGGCCTCGGTCATGGCATCCTGGAGCTGCTGGAGCTCGGACTGGAGCGAGTCCACCTCTCCGGTGAGCTGCTCCTGGCCCTCCAGGGCACGGCGCATCTCCTCTCGCTCCTCGAAGCCGAGGCGCTCCGGCTGCTGGGCCATGCCCGGGGGAGGAGGCCGCTGTCCCTCGTCGGGTGCCGACCGAGCCGCACGCTCCATGTCGCGGGTCTCGTCGGCCTGCTCCGCCGCCTCCTCCTTCTCGATCTCGAAGCGTTCTTCGACGAAC
>CAKZOQ010000374.1 GCA_937136445.1 uncultured Gemmatimonadota bacterium | reverse complement strand
GGAAGGTGGAGGCGATCCTCCATGTGGACGGGGCTCCGGTGGTGGTGGCCCAGGGAGAGGATACCGAGTTCCGGGCGGCCCTGGACAAGATGACGGACCGTCTCGCGCGGATGCTCAAGGAAGGTCGGGCGCGTCTCGTGGACCACAGGGCCCCGCCGCTGGCGGGGGACGCCCCGGCGGACTGAGCTCTTGGACTACGCCGAACTTGCTTCCGGGCGCATCCGGGAGCTCTCCATCCAGGAGATCCTGGACGTCAAAGGTGAGAGCCTGGGTCTCGAGGTCCTGACCCCCGAGGTCTCCCTGGATCGCATCGCCCGGGACCCCGACGTGTCGAGCCCGGGTCTGGCCCTGGCCGGCTTCCAGGGTCGGGTGACCGAAGGTCGGATGTGGGTCTTCGGTCAGACGGAGATGGAGTACGTCGCCTCGCTCTCCGAGGAGCAGGCCCGGGATCGCCTGGAGATGCTCTTCGCCTACGACGTTCCCGCCATCTTCGTCAGCAAGGGACAGGAGGTCCCGGAGTTCTTCCTGGAGGTGGCCGGCAGGCATGGGATCCCCGTCCTGTGCAGTCAGCAGACCACGAAGGACTTCTACCGGCGCATCAAGCCCTATCTGGAAGCCACCCTGGCGCCCACCACCAACCTCCACGGTTCGCTGGCGGACGTGTACGGTGTCGGGCTCCTCTTCGTGGGGGAGAGCGGGGTGGGAAAGAGCGAGTGTGTCCTGGACCTGGTGGAGCGGGGGCACCGCCTGGTGGCGGACGACCTGGTCCTGGTCTCCCGCCGAGGGAACGACATCCTCATCGGTCGGGGCCACGACCTTCAACGACACCACATGGAGATCCGTGGCGTGGGCATCATCGACATCCCCTCCCTCTTCGGCGTGCGGTCGGTTCGGCAGCAGAAGCGGATCGAGGTGGTGGTGCACCTGGAGCTCTGGGACCAGGACCGGAACTACTCCCGCACGGGGCTGGAGGAGGACGAGGAGCAGGTGCTCGGGGTGAAGATCCCCCGGGTCACCGTCCCCCTGAATCCGGGGAAGAACATCACGGTGATCTCGGAGGTGGTGGCCATGAACCACCTCCTCAAGTACTCCGGGGTGGATTCGGCCCACAACTTCGACCAGGCGCTCAAGAACCGCATGCAGCCCATCCGGGAATACCTCCAGGAGGACTATGAGTGAGGTGACGGGGGTGGTGGTGGCCCACGGCGCCATGGCCGACGGGCTGGTCAGCGCCGTCCGCCGCATCGCCGGGACCGGCGCGGATGCTCTCCACCCGGTGTCCAACGAGGGCCGGGGGCCCGCGGAGCTCCAGGCCGCGGTGCGAGAGGTGGGAGGGGAGGGACCGGTGGTGGTCTTCACCGACATGAACGCAGGGTCCTGCGGCATGGCGGCGCTGGCGTCCTGCCGGGGCTGCACCCGCCGTCAGACGGTGATCTCCGGCGTGAACCTTCCCATCCTCCTGGACTTCGTCTTCCACCGGAGCCTTCCCCTGGAGGAGCTCGTCCCCCGACTCCTGGACAAGGGCCGCGACGCCATCGTCCAGTTCCAGGCGCCGGAGTAGACGGTGCCCATCGTCCTCTATCGCGTGGACGAACGACTCATCCACGGACAGGTGGTGGTGGGCTGGGGCAACGAACTCCGACCCGACCGGTACCTGGTGGTGGATGACGAGCTCGCCGCCAGCGACTGGGAGCAGGATCTCTACCGCCTCGGGGCGGGGGACGCCGAGACCATCTTCGCGCCGGTGGAGGCCGCCCGTGCTTCCCTGGAGCTGTGGGACGGGCAGTCCCCTCGCTCCATCCTCCTCACCCGGGACGTCGCCGCGATGGCCCGGCTGGCCGGCGGCGGGAGGCTGGAGGGTAGCGCCGTCAACCTGGGCGGTGTCCACCACGCCGAGGGCCGCCGGGAGGTCCTGACCTACCTCCACCTCTCTGACGAGGACCGGGAGCACCTGCGCGCCCTCCGCGCCGGAGGAGTGCGGGTCTCCGCCCGGGACCTGCCGGATTCGACGAAGGTGCCCCTGGACCGGCTCCTGGACGGATGACACCGTACCCTGCCACCCGCCGGACCTCCGTCCGCCCGATCCGGGGTCGCCGGTGAGCGGCGTTCTGGGGCTGAGCCTCCTGGGGGGCGTGGCTGCGTTGGACGGGACCTCGGTGGGCCAGGTCATGATCTCCCGGCCCCTGGTCGTGGGGTTCCTCGCCGGGGCGCTGGTGGGGGATCCCCTCACCGGAGCCACGGTGGGCGCCCTCCTGGAGCTCTTCCTGCTGGTGTCCTACCCGTCGGGAGGCGTGCGATTTCCGGAGGGTGCGACCGCCACCGTCGTCGCCGTGGCATCGGCCAGTGTGGTGGAGGGACCGGGGTCACTGGCGGTGGGCTTCGCTCTGGGCCTTCTGTGGGGCCA
>CAKZOQ010000373.1 GCA_937136445.1 uncultured Gemmatimonadota bacterium | reverse complement strand
TCCGCGTCCGATCCCAGGAAACATGGGTTGCAACGTGCCCGACTCGTCCGACCAGCACCACGGCGGCGGGAACCGGTCCGGCGGAGGGCGCAACAGGCGCCGCCGCCGGGGTCGACGGTCCCGCAACAACAACAAGAATCGCTCGCAGAACAACGGCGGAGGTGGGGGGAACCACAACAACACCCCGCCGGAGAACGCCGACGAGGAGTCGCGCCCCCTCGGGCTCCTGGAGATTCTGGGGAGCGGATCCGGATTCATTCGTCGACGCGCGGCGGGGTACACGCCGTCCGACGAGGACATCTACGTCCCGTCCCGCATCATCCAGCAGTTCGCGTTGCGGACCGGCGACGAGATCATGGGCATCACCGGCGACCCGCCCCGTAGCGGCAAGAGCCCGCCCCTGACCTACCTCCACCGGGTCAACGACCGGAAGCCCGAGGAGCTCAAGGGCCGACCGGAGTTCCAACGGCTGAGCGCCATGCACCCCGACGAGCAACTCGTCATGGAGTGCGACCGCGAGGTCCTGGGGCAGCCGGACTACACCAACCGGGTCATCGACCTCTTCTGCCCCCTGGGTAAGGGCCAGCGCGCCATGATCGTGGCGCCGGCGAAGGCCGGTAAGACGATGGTGCTGCAGGCCGTGGCCCAGGGCGTGGTGACGAACAGCCCCGACTGCCATCTCATGATCCTCCTGGTGGACGAGCGCCCCGAGGAGGTCACGGAGATGGAGGCGTGCGGCTACGGCGAAGTCATCGCCTCCACCTTCGACCGCACCGCCGAGCGCCATGTGCAGGTCGCCGAGATGACGCTGGAGCGGGCCCGCCGTCGCGTGGAGCTTGGTGAGGACGTGGTCATCATCCTCGACTCCATCACCCGCATGGCCCGGGCCTACAACACCACCGAGGAAGGGAGCGGACGGACCCTCTCCGGCGGCCTGGACGCGAACTCGCTGGAGAAGCCCAAGCGCTTCCTGGGGAGCGCTCGGAAGATCGCGCCCCACGAGGGAGGCGGCTCCCTCACCATCATCGCCACGGCGCTGGTGGATACGGGCTCGCGGATGGATCAGGTGATCTTCGAGGAGTTCAAGGGAACGGGGAACTCGGAGCTGGTTCTCTCCCGGGAGCTGGCGGACAAGCGGATCTACCCGGCCATCGACCTCGCGGGCTCCGCCACCCGAAAGGAGGAGCTCCTCCTGGACGACGACGCCCTCTGGCTCTCCCGGGCCATGCGGCGTCAGCTCGCCGGTGTGCCCACCGCCGACGGGATGCAGGAGCTTCTGGGCATCATGAAGAAGACCAAGAGCAACGCGGACCTCATCACCTGGGCGCGTCAGCAGAAGGCGTAGTCGTCCCGGACAGCTCGGCCTCGAGGCGTTCGAGGCCCTTCTGCATCTCCTCACCCTGGACCGAGGGCATGGCCAGGGCCCAGTAGCCCATGAGGGGGTTCCAGCCGAAGTCCCCCTCTTCGACCCACCGGACCGTCGTTCCCCCGTCGGTGGGTTCCAGATGGAGGGACCCGCGGGTCTGCATGGAGCCTTCCTGGACGGCCACCCGGTAGCGCACCAGCGTATCGCCAGCCACCTGGACGATCTCGAACCGGCCGTCGCCCATGTCGGGGTGATCCCAGGAGAGGGTCGCGCCCTCGCCGCGTGCCGGTCCCGAACGCAGGGCGGTGTCCGGCCACGGGGTCCAGCGCTGCCATCCCTCCGGACTGTCCACCAGCGTGAGCACCTCGGCGGGGGTGCCCGCGAACTGATGGGAGGCTTCGGCTTCCCAGTCGCCCGGGAGGAGTGCACCCAGCCCCAGCAACAGCCCGAACAGGAGGGCTCCGGCTGCCAGGATCCGGGTGCCCGCGGTGAAGGGGCTCGGGCCGGTCGGGTTGGCCGGCGTGGTCCTCATCCGCCCGCCTCTTCGCCCATGGCCCGGACGAGCGGCTCGAGGTGGGGCCACACCAGTCGGGCCATCCGTTCGTGGCCCTCGGCGGTGGGGTGGATGCCGTCGTCCTGGTTCAGTTCCGGCTGGCCCGCCACCCCCTCCAGGAGGAAGGGCACCAGCTCCGCGTCCGTCTCCTGGGCCACCTCGGAGAAGACCCGGGCGAAGGCCTCGGTGTAGCGGGTTCCCATGTTCGGCGGGGCCTGCATCCCCGCGATCAAGACGCGGGCTCCGGGGTAACGCGTCCGGGTCCTTTGGATGATCTCCGTCAGGTTGCGGCGGAGGGCGTCGGGATCCTGGCCTCGCAGGCCGTCGTTGGCCCCGAGCTCCAGGACCAGGATGTCCACGGGGGTCCGGAGCACCCAGTCCAGACGGCGGAGGCCGCCGGCGGAGGTCTCACCGGACACGCCGGCGTTGACGGACCGGATGGGCCGTCCGGCGGAGTCCGCCAGGGCGTCCACCCGGGCGGGGTAGGCCTCCTCGGGTCCGGGGAGCCCCTGACCGGCGGTGAGGCTGGTGCCGAGGAAGACCACGACCGGTCCCGCCTCGGCCGCCGAGGAGTCGGGGGAAGGGGTGTTCGGTGCCGCGGCGGTACCGCTCCGCTCCGCCGGCGTCTCGGGCGTCGAAGCACCGGGGGCTCCGCCGGCGGGGGCGTCCCCACAGGCCCACAGAATGATCACGAGAATCGAGACGAGGCGGCGCAGCATGATGATCCGGGCTCAGGGCCTGACGAAGACGTATGCGAGCGGGGACCGGTCCCTCACCGTCCTCGACGGCGTCGACCTGGAAATCGAGGACCGCTCGATGGTGGCGGTGGTGGGTCCGTCGGGGAGTGGGAAGACCACCCTCCTGGGCCTCCTGGCCGGTCTGGACCGGCCGTCGGCCGGATCCGTGGTGCTGGACGGCCAACCGCTGGGGGAGCTTACCGAGGACCAGCGGGCGGAGTTTCGCTCCCGGAAGGTGGGCTTCGTCTTCCAGACCTTCCACCTCCTCCCCACACTGACGGCTTTGGAGAACGTGCTGGTTCCCCTGGAATTGCAGGGGCGCGGCCGGGAGGCCGTGGGACGGGCGGAGGATCTGCTGCAGCGGGTGGGGCTCGGGGACCGCCTGGAGCACTACCCGTCCCAGCTCTCCGGCGGGGAGCAGCAGCGGGTGGCGTTGGCCCGGGCCTTCGCCAACGAGCCGCGCATCCTCTTCGCCGACGAACCCACCGGGAACCTCGACGCCGACACCGGCTCGACCATCGTGGCGATGCTGGAGGAGCTGAACCGGGACGCGGAGACGACGCTGGTCCTGGTCACGCACGACCTCGGGTTGGCCGAACGAGCTCATCGGGTCGTGCGTCTCTCCGGCGGACGGCTGGTGGAGGACCGGGCCGGGGCGGGCGTGGGGGTGCCCAGGTGAACCTCGGGTTCCTGCTCCGGATGGCCCTTCGGGAGGGCCGTCACAGCCTGCGCCGGGTGGGGGTCTACATGGTCTCCATCACCCTCGGGGTGGGTGCGCTGGTCTCCATCCACTCCTTCCGGGACGACGTGGCCCGCTCGGTCCGCGACGAGGCCGAGACCCTCATGGGGGCCAACGCCCGCGTCGAATCCCAACGTCCCTTTCCGGACAGCGTGGAGGCCGTCCTGGATTCCCTGACGTCCGCCGGGGTGGGCGTGGCCCGCATGACCATGGCCTCCACCATGGTGCTGGCGGAGTCCAGCGGCGACGTGCGCCTCTTCCAGGTCCGGGGCGTGGAAGGCGGCTTCCCCTTCTACGGCACGGTGCGGTCCGACCCGGAGGGCGCCTGGGGTGGGGGTGCCGGGCTCCCGGACGGCGTGGCGCTGGTGGATCCGGCCGTGCTCACCCAGCTCGGTACCTCCGTGGGGGACACGCTGGTGGTGGGCAACGTCCGGGTGCCCATCCAGGCGTCGGTGGACGACCTGCCCACCGAGCTCGGCTTCCAGGCCGCCATCGGTCCGCGGGTCTTTCTGTCGATGGAGACGCTGGAGGAAGCGGGGCTCCTCACCTTCGGGAGCCTGGCGAACTACGAGGCCTTCCTGCGGCTTCCCGACGTCGAGGACCGGGAGGCGCTGCGGGACCGGTACGATGATCGCTTCCAACGGGGGGAGGTGGACTACACTCTGGCGGAGGAGCAGGCCCAGTCCCTCTCCAACGCGGTGCGATTCCTCGGGCGCTTCCTGGGGCTCGTGGGGCTCGGCGCCCTCCTCTTGGGGGGCATCGGCGTCGCCAGCGCCATCCACGTCCACGTTCGGCAGCGCCGCCCGTCGGTGGCCATGCTCCGGTGCGTCGGTGCGAGGCAGGGCACGGTCTTTGGCATCTACCTCCTGGAGGCCGCGGGTCTGGGCTTTCTGGGCGCGGCCGCCGGGGTCCTCCTGGGGGTGGGGGTCCAGCAGCTCCTACCCCTGGCCCTCGCCGGGGCCCTCCCGGTGGAGGTCACGCCGCGACTCTCCCTGCGGTCCGCCGGGGCGGGACTCGGCATCGGCGTGTGGGTGGCGGTGGTCTTCGCCCTCATCCCTCTCCTGGAGCTTCGGAACGTCCCTCCGCTCCAGGCCCTCCGGAGCGATGTGGAGGGGAGCGGCCGGCGCTGGGATCCTCTCCGCCTGGCGGCGTACGCGGCACTGGCGGGGTCGGTGGCATGGCTCTGTGTGCTGGAGGCCGGGGAGACCGACGTGGGGCTGGCCTTCGCCGGCGCCCTGGCGGTGAGCGTGATCCTCCTCGCCGGATTCGGATGGGTGCTGGTGCGCCTCACCCGGCGTCTCTTTCCCTCCCGGGCGTCCTACCCCGTACGGCAGGGGGTGTCGAACCTCTTCCGCCCGCGGAACCAGACGGTGGCGGTGACGCTGGCGCTCGGCTTCGGAGCGTTCGTGGTGGGCACCATCCTCCAGGTGGAGGGGAGCCTCCTGGACGATCTCACCCTCTCCTTCGAGGGCGAGCAGCCCAACGTCCTCCTCTTCGACGTGCAGCCCGACCAGGTGGAGGGGATCCGGGAGCTCCTTCCCGAGACCGCCCGGGGCTCCCTCAGCTCGGCGCCCCTGGTGTCCTCCCGGCTGGAGCGCATCAACGGCCTGGGCCATGAGGAGCTGCGGGACCGGCCGCCGGGGCCCGAACGCCCGGACGCCTGGGCGCTCCGCAGGGAGTACCGCAATACCTACCGTGCCGAGCTCGGTGGTGCCGAGGAGCTCGTGGCGGGCCGCTGGTGGGACGGCACCCCAGGGAGCGAGGACGGGACGGAGGTGGACGCCGGCGACCTGGCGCGCGTCTCCCTGGAGGAGGACATCGCCGACGACCTGGCCGTGGAGCTGGGCGACACCATCACCTGGCGGGTGTCCGGGGTGGAGGTCGTCTCGGTGGTGACCAGCCTCCGGCGGGTGGACTGGGAGCGCCTGGAGCCCAACTTCTTCGCCATCTTCGAGCCCGGAACCCTGGACGGGGCGCCCCAGACCATGCTCATGGTGGCCCGCCTGGAGGATCTCGAGGTCCGGGCGCGCTTCCAGCGGGCGCTGGTCGGGCCCTTCCCCAACGTCTCCGCGCTGGACTTCAGCCGTGTGCAGGAGGCGGTGGACGACGTCCTGGCGCGGGTCCGACAGGCGGTGGCCTTCCTGGCCCTCTTCAGCGCCGCGGCAGGCGTGGTGGTCCTCGTGGGCTCCCTGGCGTCCTCCCGTGCCCAGCGCGTCCGGGAGGGGGCCCTCCTCAAGACGCTGGGAGCCCGACGGCGACAGGTCCTCGTGGTCCTCTTCACCGAGTACCTCACCCTGGGGACGCTGGCGACGGCGTCGGGGTTGGCGCTGGCCTGGCTGGCCGCCGCCTGGGCCGTGCCTCAGGGCTTCGAGGTGCCCTTCCGGAGTCCGCC
>CAKZOQ010000372.1 GCA_937136445.1 uncultured Gemmatimonadota bacterium | reverse complement strand
GCACGACGCGCCGAACGCCTCGATGCTAGCACCCGTGCCCCGACGCTCCGGCAGCGGACGCGCTACGGATGCGTACCTGTTCGCGACTTCCTTTCGTGACGCCCCGCAGTCCCGCCACGAACCGGTATCGATCGGGTCAAGCAACCTCTCCTCGGATTGTCTCCAGCGCGGGTGGGACGGAGGATTCCGGGTCGGTCCCCCCGCACCTCTGATCTGGAGCCCCGATGCGCCGTCTCCCACCTCACCGGCCACGACGAGCCCGAGCTCTACGTCCTACGACTTCCCGGGGCGGGCCGGAGGTCCCCGTGACACGCACGGCGCGGACTCGTCGCCTCCTTTCGGGGATGGTTCTCCTCGCCGTCGTCGGAACGGCCTGCGCCGAGGCCGACCGCCCACTGGAAGGGGACGAGCGGCCTCGGGTGGTCCTCCTGGTCGTGGACGGGCTTCGGCCGGACTACGTGACGCCGGAGCTCATGCCCCGGCTGAACGCCCTGGCCGAGTCCGGCGTCCGGGGCCTTGCCCACCACGCCGCCTTCCCCACCGTCACCCGGGTGAACTCGCCCACGCTCTTCACCGGTCGCCATCCCGGGGGCCATGGCCAGCTCGGGAACTCCGTCTACCTCCCGGAGGTGGTGGCCGATCGGGTTCTGGACACAGGCGATCGCCAGGACCTTCTGCTCATCCAGGAGGCCATGCGCGGTCGGATCCTCACCGCGCCCTCTCTGGGCGAGATGTTGGACGACGCCGGGCGGGTTTTCTTCGCCGCCTCGTCGGGATCCACCGGATCGGGGACGCTCATGAACCCCACCGGTGCCGGCGCCGGGCTCGTTCATCACGCCATGACGATGCCCGACTCTCTGGGACCAGTGGTCGACGAGGTGCTGGGGCCCGTCCCGGATCTGGAGGACGCCGCCTCCGGCCTGCCCCTGGTGGCCCGCGCCATCGACGCCCTCCTCCGGATCGGTGTGGACCGCGGCGATGCCGACGTCCTTGCCGCCTGGCTCACCGAACCCGACGGCACCGCCCACGACACGGGGATGGGCTCTCCGGAGACGGTAGCGGTCCTGCGTGGCGTGGACGCGGAGATCGGCCGGCTCCTGGACGGGCTGGCCGAGCGGGGCCTCCTGGAGCAGACCAACGTCGTCGTCGCCTCGGACCACGGCTTCAGCACCCGGGTCGGCGAGGAGCGACTGGAGGACCTTCTGGTCGAAGCCGGGCTCAAGGCGTCGGAGGAGTCGCTGGACGTGGTGGTGGCGTCCGACGCCATCCATGTGCGGGAGGGCGGGGCGGAGCGGATCGAAGCCATCGTCGAACTCCTTCAGGCCACCCCGTGGGTGGGTCCCGTCTTCACCCGTGCGGGGGAGGCCGGTCCAGACCACGGCTCGGTCCCCGGCACCGCCTCCTTCGCCGCCATCAGCTGGGACCACCCCCGCTCGGCGGACATCCTGACCTCGGCGGACTGGACGGACGAGGAGAACGCCTGGGGCTACGTCGGGTCTGTGCTGACCCCGGGGGTGGCGGGGCATGGCAGCTCCAGTCCCTGGGACATTCGCGCCACCTTCCTGGCGGCGGGCCCCGCCTTCCGGTCGGGCCTCCGCCTGGAGGTTCCCACCGGCAACGTGGACCTGACCCCCACGGCGATCCACCTGGTGGGGGCTCCCGTCCCGGCCCATCTGGACGGGAGGGTCCTCCGGGAGATCCTGGTGGGAGGTCCGGAGCCGTCCACTGTGGCGGTGGTGGAGGAGCCGGTGGTGGTGGAGCGGGTGCTAGACGGGATGCGGCTTACCCTTACGCCGATCGAGCGTGGCGTGCGGTATCGCCTCGAGCTGGAGCGGGTCCGGGTGGGGGAGACCCGGTACCTCCGGGGCACGGCAGTGGAGCGGAGTCCCGGTCGGTAGACGGGCCTAGTGCCACTCCCTCGGGGTCAGACGCGGCAGGTTGTCCAGATTGTTGACGCCCGCCTGATCCGGATTGGTGCGGAGGTAGGCGATGCCTCGGGTCCGGTCCCGCACGACGTGGATGTTCGCCCCCGGTCGCTGGCCAGGGTAGGCGGCGACGAAGTACTCGGCCCGCCTGTTCTCGATGTCGGCGATGATCTCATGGCGCAGTCGGGGAGACCACGACTCCCGCGGATTGCACAGGGCCAGGATGTCGCCGTCGGCGTTGGCCATGGCGTGGGTCACCGCCCTGCGGACCGACGGCCCTCCGGCAGGCAGGCGGCCGGCATCCAGTACGAACCGGTGGGTCCATGCCTGCTGGGGAAGGCCCCCGCTGCCGGGGCCCCGGGGCATCCAGGCCCGGACGGCCACCTCCACCGAGCCCTCCTCCCGCCCGAGGGTGAACGACAGGGTCATGAAGTGGTCCGGGGTGCGTTGACCCGACTGTGCGGGGACGTGTCGGGGGTAGTCGATGATGCCGGGAGCCACATCTCGAGCCGTGAGGGACAGGTCCACGGGGAAATGGCGGGGGTGGATTGCGGGGTTCCGCGTGTCCTGGGTGCCTACCGGTCCCGTATCCAACATGGTCATGGGGGAGGCCAGGACCTCGTAGATCCGGGTCGGGTCGCTCCCGTCCTCCTTGTGGATGCGGGTG
>CAKZOQ010000371.1 GCA_937136445.1 uncultured Gemmatimonadota bacterium | reverse complement strand
GAGGCGTGGACGGATGCGGTGGCCGGATGCCTCGCCGAGATCCCGGGACTCCCAGAGCGGGCCGACCCCAGGGCCCTGGCCCGCTTCGCCCTGGTCACCATGGAGGGCGGCGTGATGCTCGCCCGCACCTACCGGGACCCGAGTCCCTTCGACGACGCAGTGGCGGGCCTGCGAGCCCACCTCGCGCCCCTCATCGAGACCACCCCCGGCCTCGCCGGGAACGGAGCCGAGTGATGAATGCTCAGGTACAGACCATGATCGACAACTTCCCCACCAAGACGGGCCGTTCGCTGGACGGGTGGCTCGAGCTGGTCCGGGAGGCCGGCCACGAGAAGCACGGGGCCATCGTCTCCTTCCTGAAGAAGGAGCACGGGATGACCCACGGTTACGCCAACCTGGTCTCCCAGGTGGCTCGCGGGGCCCTGGAGCGCTCCGAGACACCGGAGGAGGCGGCGGACCGGCTCTTCTCCGGCCCGAAGGAAGGCCTGCGTCCGGCCTACGAGGCGCTGCACGCCGCCTGGACGGCGCTGGGCGATGACGTGGAGGTGGCGCCCAAGAAGGCGTACCTGAGTCTCCGTCGGACGCGGCAGTTCGCCCTCGTCCAGCCCTCCACCCGCACCCGCCTGGACCTGGGACTCCGACTGGACGACGTAGAGCCGGCGGGGCGGCTCGAGTCGTCGGCGGGCTGGAACGCCATGTGCTCCCATCGGGTCCGGGTGGAATCCACCGACCAGGTGGATGCGGAGTTGGCGGGGTGGCTGCGTCAGGCCTACGAGCAGGCCGGTTGACGCCGACCCTCGACCCTCAGGGCTCGTCCCGGGCTGGACGACCTTCGATCTCCGGCAGCCGTTCCCCGGCGGTGGCGAACCGGATGAGCTTCTCCAGGCGGCGTCGCCGGGTGGAGGCCCGCTTGGCGTCGGCGACCCAGTGGCGGGCCCTCCTGCGGTACCCGTCCGGCTGGCCCCTGTGGAAGATCCACGCCGCTGGGTCGTCCTGGAATCGGGCCCGATGGTCCGGGTGCCACGGGTGTTCCCCGTCACCGTCGGACGACACCGACGGGTCCGGGGCCTGGAACCGGGCGCGGGCGGCCCGGCCGGGATCCGCCACCCGGCCTTCCCTCTGCAGCTCCCCGTACCGCCTCCGGTTCTTTTCGCTCCAGTAGGAGTCGGGACGGCGCGGGGTGATGCGGTTGGTGTAGCGCTCCTCGTCCACCTTCTTGCGGATGCCGTCGATCCACCCCCAGCAGAGGCACTCGTCCACCGCCTCCTCGTAGCCCAGCCCGCCCAGGCCCAGCGCCGTGCGGTAGAAGCCCACCCAGAGCTCGTCCGGCCCGTCGTGATGCTCCGAGAGCCAGGCGCGGAAGGCGGCTTGATCGGGGAAGTGGCGCGGGTCGTCCCAGCGACCGCCGGACATGTCAGCCCGGCCGGGCGAAGTCGGCTCGGGCGGCCTCCACCCGGGCCCGGGTCGTGCACCGCTCCTCGTGGTCGTTCACCAGCCCCGCGGCCTGCATGAAGGCGTAGGCGGTGGTGGGCCCCACGAAGCGCCATCCCCGCTTCTTCAGCTCCCCTGCCAGCGCCTTCGCAGCCGGCGAGGTGGTGAGGGTCCGAAGGGTGGCCTCATCCAGGATGTCGGGCCGGCCCGCGGGAGAGGGTTCGTGCCGCCAGACGAAGGCGGCCAGCGAGCCCTCGGCGCCGACGATCTCACAGCAGGCCCGGGCGTTGGCGACGGCGGCCTCGATCTTCCCTCGGTGCCGCACGATCCCGGCATCGCCCAGGAGTCGGTCCACGTCGGTCGTGTCGAAGCGGGCCACCCGCTCCACGTCGAAGCCGGCGAATGCCCGCCGGAAGTTCTCGCGCTTGCCCAGGATGGTCCGCCAGGAGAGCCCCGACTGGAAGGACTCCAGGGTGAGCTTCTCGAAGAGCCGGACGTCGTCCGCCACCGGCATGCCCCACTCCCGGTCGTGGTAGTCGGCGTAGAGCTCGTCGTCGTCGGGGACCCAGAAGCACCGGGCGGGCGAGGGCCCGGCGCCCTCCGGCGTCTCAGTCACGGACGGGCCCTTCCAGCAGCCCCTCCAGCGGCTCCTCCCGGGCGCCGTTCTCGTCGCAGACGGCGAAGGCGGACTCGCCGGTGCCGTAGAGCGCCACCCCGGCGTAGTCCCCGGCCTTGTTCAGGATGAAGAAGCGGACGTCGAAGGCCGGCAGCCCGCGACTGTTGAGGAGGCGGGGCTCCCGGGTGTTGTCGGCGATGCGGCGGAGGATGGCCATCCCGGCGTCCTTGGGCGCCATCCCGTTGCGCATGAACTCGACGATCATGGCGCAGGAGAGGTGGGCCAGGTTGGCCTCGCCCCGCCCGGTGGAGCCGGCCGCCCCCACCTCGTTGTCCACGTACTGACCGGCACCCAGGATGGGCGAGTCGCCGGCGCGGCCCGGGATCTTCCAGGAGAGGCCGCTTGTGGTGGTCACCCCGCAGATCTCGCCCTGGGCGGTGACGCCTTCCAGGCTGGTGGTGCCCCAGAAGCTGTGCTCGTCGATGAGCCCGTCGTCCACCATGGAGAGGCCGGCGGCCAGAGCGGCGTCGTGGAAGCCCCGCATGCGTTCCGCCCGGTCCCGGGCAGCCATTCCTTCGCCCCGGCCGCCCCCGCCCGGCCGACCGATGCGGTCCGGGTCCGTCTCCTCCATCTGGATGTCCAGCCCCTCCAGGCGCTCCCGGGGGTCCAGCCAGTGGCTCGGATCCACCCGACGACGCCATTCCAGCCAGAGCTCCCGGGAGCGCTCGGTGTTGAGATCCTCGTGGATCTCGAAGCCCAGATCCCGGGCGAACTCCGTGGCGCCTCGCCCGACGATGAGGTGGTGGTCGGTGAGCTCGGCCACCGCCTGGGCCACCCGGGAGGGCGTCTTCACCCCCTCACAGGCCGCCACGCCACCCGCCCAGCGACGGGGGCCGTGCATCAGGCACGAATCGAGCTGCACGACGCCGTCCGCGTTGGGGAGCCCGCCGTAGCCGATGCCCATCTCGGTGGGATCGTTCTCCGGGATGTTCACGCCGGAGACCATGGCCTCCAGCGGGTCCTCGCCCTCGGTGAAGCCCCGGAAGGCACGCTCGATGGCGCTTTCCGGACCGCCGTTCGTGTAGCGGATGGAGGAGACGTCCGCCACCAGGACCGGGCGGGCCGCCTGGCGGCGCCGGACGAAGGGAGCCTCCAGGGGGCGGGAGCGCGCGTCGTCGGCGGCCAGGGCGGAGGGGACGGAGGCGGCGGCCACACCGGCTGCGGTGGTCTTCACGAAGTCGCGTCGTTTCATGGCTGGTCGGTAGGTTGGGTCGGGGCATCGATGCGGGTGGTCGGCATGGACACAGTACAAGGGCGCCGGTCGTGTCGCTGCCCCACGGTCACCTCCGCCTCCCGTCCCTCTCGCCTCCGGTCCACGTGCGTTCCTCTTCTCCCGCTCCCGTCGGATCCCGCTGCACGCTGCCTCGACGCGCTCCCACCTTGGCGGTGCTGTTCGCCGTCCTGCTGGGGGTCGCCGGCTGTGGCGACGGGGAGGGCTCCACCGGGCCCATCCCCGGGTCGCTCTCGGTGGTCCCCGGGGCCGAACTGCTGGCGGAGGTGGGCGGAGAGCGCCTCTTCCAGGCGCGCCTCGAGGACGCCGACGGAAATCTGTCGCTGGTGACCGACGCCACCTGGAGCACCAGC
>CAKZOQ010000370.1 GCA_937136445.1 uncultured Gemmatimonadota bacterium | reverse complement strand
CGGGCTTCCGGCACGACCTGGGCTCGGCGGTGCAC
This sequence comes from uncultured Gemmatimonadota bacterium, assembly GCA_937136445.1. Taxonomy (GTDB): domain Bacteria; phylum Gemmatimonadota; class Gemmatimonadetes; order Longimicrobiales; family Gaopeijiaceae; genus JAJCZZ01. The sequence goes on along the minus strand of CAKZOQ010000370.1, from coordinate 8,429 downwards.
CCCCTGGGCATCGGTTCTCCACTCTTCGGTACGTTGCCCCTGGAGGAGCACGGGCTGGAGTGGGTCCATCCGGAGGTCCCTCTGGCCCACCCCCTGGACGGGGGCCGGGCCGTGGCGCTCTACCGCTCCCTGGAGGAGACCGCAGAGGCACTGGGTCGGGACGGACCGGCCTATCGAGCGCTCGTGGAGCCCTTCGTCCGGGACTGGCCCACCTTCGCGGACCACCTCCTGGGCCACCCCCTCCGGATCCCTCGGGACCCGGTGCTCATGGGTCGCTTCGCCCTCCGCATCGCCCAGGGCGCGGCGGGCCTGGCCTGGAGCACCTTCCGCACCGAGGAGGCGCGGGCCCTGCTGGCGGGCAACGCGGCCCACGCCGGCGTCCCCCTGGAACGGCCTCCCGCCGCGGCGGTGGGCCTGGTCCTCATGGTGGCGGCCCACGCCGTGGGGTGGCCCGTGCCGCGAGGCGGAGCCGGCGCCATCACCCAGGCGTTGGTCCGCCTGCTGGAGGCCCGGGGGGGCGTCGTGAAGACCGGTCGGCGGGTGCGGACGCTGGCCGAGCTGCCGGAGCGGAAGGTCACCCTCCTGGACCTCACCCCCAGGCAGGTGCGGGCCGTGGCGGGAGACGCGCTGCCCGGCCGGACCGGAGCGGCCCTGGACCGATGGAGCTACGGCCCCGGGGCCTTCAAGGTGGACTGGGCGCTGGACGGACCCATCCCCTGGACCGCCGACGCCTGCCGGCGGGCCGGCACCATCCACCTCGGCGGTACCCTGGACGAGGTGGCGCGGGCGGAGCGCATGCCCTGGGAGGGCCATGTGGCGGAGCGGCCCTTCGTGCTGCTGGCGCAGCCGTCCCTCTTCGACCCCACCCGAGCCCCGGCGGGACGCCACACGGCCTGGGCGTACGGCCATGTCCCCAACGGCTGGACGGGCGACCTGCGGTCCGCCATCGAAGCCCAGGTGGAGCGCTTCGCCCCGGGCTTCGGGAAGCGGATCCTGGCGGCGCGGGTCCACGACCCGGTGGCGCTGGAGGCGTGGAATCCCAACCTCGTGGGCGGCGACGTGGCCGGCGGCGCCCAGACGCTCCTCCAGACGCTGGCCCGACCCACGCTGTCCCGGACCCCGTGGCGCCTGGCCGACGGGCTGTACCTCTGCTCCGCCTCCACGCCGCCCGGCGGTGGGGTCCACGGGATGTGCGGCTTCCACGCCGCCCAGGTGGCGCTGGCCGACGCCCGGGGCTAGGAGCCGTCGGACTCCGGATCGAAGTAGCCGTCGAACCAGTCCAGGAGCCGTTGCCAGTGGTCGTGGAAGTCCTCCACCGACCCCGCACGCCCGGCCCCGTGGCCCCCGTCCATGTAGTTCACCCAGACCACCGGCTTCCCCAGGCGCCGGAGGGCGTAGTACATCTCCCGCTGGTTCGTCGTGGGGACATTCCAGTCGTCCTCCCCGGAGAGGAGGAGGAGGGGGGTCTCGATGCGGTCGGCGAAGAGGACGGCCGAGGTGGCCATGTACTTGTGGGGCTGCTCCCAGAGACTGGCACCGATCCGGTCCTGGCCCACCTCCGCCGCGCGGTAGTTGCGTGTGCCGATGCGGGGGCTGTCCCCGAGGAAGGAGATGATGTTGACCTTCCCCGAGACGTTGGCCGCCGCCGCGAACCGGTCGGTCTGGGTGATGAGGAGGTTCACCGCGTATCCGCCGTAGCTCTGGCCGTACACGCCCAGCCGCTCGCCGTCGACGAGCCCCCGGTCCATGAGCTCGTTGATGGCCGAGGGGACGGCCTTGAGCCAGGCCTCGCCGGGGTAGCCCTCCTCGAATCGCACCGAGGGACGAAAGCCCACCCACCCGCGAGCCGTGACCAGGTTCATGTTCTCGTTGAACCCGTTGTCGAAGAAGTCCTCGTAGACCTCCGTCACCAGCGGGCGCGGCTCGGGCTCACCTCCCTCGCCGCCGTCCTGAGGCGGGTGGTAGAGGATGCCGTGGAGGGTGTGTCCGTCCACGTCCAGGTACTCCACCAGCTCGGTGCGGGCCAGCGCCACCTCGTCGAGCTGCGGGTTGAGCTCGGTGAGCCGGGTGGGCGCGGTGCCCCCAGCCACCTCCACCCGCCAGAGCTCCTCCGGTCGATCACCGTCGCTCCGGAGGACCAGAGCCACCGCACCGTCCTCGGAGAGGAGCCAGTCGTCGTAGACGCCGTCGTCCATCACCACGTCGGAGAAGGCCCGGTCGGCGAGGTCGTACCGCTGGAGTCCACGATGCCACCGGTCCCGGGCGGAGCTCTCCACCAGGAGCCCGTCGCCTGCATCCCACCCCACCACCGAGCGCCGGAAGCCGGTGGGCCGCGCGGCGTCCTCGTCGTCCGGAGCCGCCCAGACCCGCTCCAGCTCCGAGCCGTCGGCCTGGAGGAGGTGCCAGCCGTCGTCGGACTCCAGGAGCAGCCTCGTGCCGTCGGGGCTCCAGCGGACGACCTGGTATTCCAGCCCGGCGTCGTCGCGGTCCCCATCGCGGAAGCGACCGGTGAGGTTCTCGTGGTCGTCGGCGTCCACCCGGCGCAGGTAGACGTTCCCGTCGTCGGACCAGGCGAAGGCGTCGCCGGTGCGGCTCCAGACCAGGTCGGGCTCCTCCTGCATCGGGCCCAGGAGTACCTCGGGCGTTCCGCCCTCCACGGGCACCCGGAGGACCCGGTACTCGTTGGCCACGAAGTCCTCGTAGTCGGTGCGGAGGGGCCGGGCCTCCACCACGAGGACGTCCGCACCGTCCTCGGCCACCACGATCTCCTCCACCGGCGTCTCGGGGAGGAGCGGCTGCACCGATCCGTCGGCCAGGGCGAGGCGGACCGGAATCTCCCGGGTGTCCAGGTTGCGGACCCGGTTCCACGACAGGAAGTCGTCGCGGGAATCCTGCACCACCACCGGTCCCTCGGTGAGGTCCAGGAAGGCCTCGCGGGCTTCCCCGGCCCAGCCGACGGGCCGGAGCTCCACCACCAGGTGCTCCCCGTCGGGCATCCAATGGAGGGCCGAGGAGGTGGAGATCCCGGTGGGGACGTCCGCCGGGACGGGTCGCATGGATCCGTCGGCCCGATCCCAGAGGTGCACCTCCACCCCGTCCCCCGGGGCCTCGCGTGTACCGTCCCGGAGGAGGAAGGCGAGGCGGTCACCGTCGGGCGACCAGGCCATCTCCGGCACCTGGACCGGACGGTCGAAGAGGGAGGTGAGGGTCCCGGTTTCGCTGTCCACCACCACCAGCTCGCCCCAGGCCGGCGCCAGGTAGGTGGGGTCTCCGAAGCGTTCGTGGTCCACCTCGGTCCGGCCCCGACGGGTGGAGACGACGGCGGCGAGCCAGCGACCGTCGTCGGTGAGGGCCTCGGGGCTCAGGTACCGGACGTCCAAGGCGTCCTCGGTGGTGAAGGCCCGGAGGGAGGCCGGAGCCTCCTGACCCAGGATCGGGCTCGCGCCCGGCCCCAGGCAGGCGAGGACAAGGACGGCGAGTGCCGAAGTTGCCGGTCGCACCACCCTCATTCGCCCGGGTAGGGGCGATCCTTCCACCGCCACCAGAGCAGGAGCTCCGGGTCGGGCTCGGGGTGCTCGGCGAAGTAGACGGCGCAGCGGAAGACGTAGAGGACGCAGCGATCCTGGGGGCCCTCCTGGAGCTGCATGCGCTCGTACAGCGCCCGGGGCGACTGCCCCACGAGCTCCTCCACGGAGGCGATTCCCAGGTCGTGGAAGGCCTCGGAGACCCTGGGTCCCACGCCGGGGATGGTCTGGAGGTCGGTGGCCTGCGGCGGCGCGGGCGGCACTAGCGACCTCCGCCACCCGTGGAGGGCTCGCGGTAGTCCAGCGGCGGCGGACGGTCACCCAGGAGGGGCTCGTAGACCCAGTCGTCGGGGATGCGGTCGTCGTACTCGGCCCGGGCGGCGGCCACCAGCTCCGGGTCGGTGAAGAGATCCACCGCCGTCATGGCCAGCGTCTTGGCCGCCACCACCATCCCCTTGTTGCCGATGTCCGTCCCCCCGGCGGCGATGGCCTGCCAGGAGTGGGCCGAGGTGCCGGGGATCCAGGTGGCGGCGCGCATGCCGGCGGTGGGCACGGCCCAGCTCACGTCGCCCACGTCGGTGGATCCGCCCCGGCCCTCCTCGGTGTGGAAGAAGGGCTGGACCTCGGCGGCGCTCTCCAGGGGCGGCGCGTCGTCGGGGAGCGTCTCGTAGAGGGCCTCGGCGAAGTCCCACTCCTCGTCGTCGTAGATCACGCCCCCCACCTCCTGGAGGTTGGCGTGGACCGCCTGCTGGAGGGCGACGTTGGGGAGGAGGTTGTAGATGCCGTGGATGACCTCGAATTCCATCGAGGTGCCGGTGCCCATGGCCGCGCCTTCCGCCGCCTGGGCCACCCGGTCGAAGATGTCCCGGGCCTGCGCCGGGTCGGGGTGCCGCACGTAGTAGTAGACCTCGGAGAAGTCGGGGATGACGTTGGGCGCCGCTCCGCCGTAGGTGATGACGTAGTGGATGCGCGTCTCCTGGGGCACGTGCTCCCGCATCATGTTCACCATGTGGTTCATGGCCTCCACGGCGTCCAGCGCCGACCGGCCCCGTTCCGGAGCACCGGCGGCGTGGGCACTCACCCCGTTGAAGCGGAACTTGGCGCTCTTGTTCGCCAGGGTGCTGTAGGCGCCGGCGGAGTTCTGGTCCCCGGCGTGCCAGTGGAGCATGACGTCCACGTCGTCGAAGAGCCCGGCGCGCACCATGTAGACCTTCCCCGCCCCGCCCTCCTCGGCAGGGGTGCCGTACAGCCGGATGGTCCCGGTGGTCCCGGTCTCCTCCATCCAGTGGCGGGTGGCCACCGCGGCGGCCGTGCTCCCCGCGGCGAAGAGGTGATGTCCGCAGGCGTGGCCCGCCCCCTTCCCCGGGATGGTCTGACGCTCGGGTACCCGGTCCTGGTTGATGCCCGGGAGGGCGTCGTATTCGGCCATGATCCCCACCACCGGTCCCTCTCCGTTGCTCCACTCGGCGACGAAGGCCGTGGGGATGTCGGCGACGCCCATGGTGACCTCGAAGCCCTCGGACTCCAGGTCCGAGGCCAGCAGGCCGGCGCTCTCCTCCTCCTGATAGCCCACCTCGGCGAGCTCCCAGATCTGCTGGGCCATGGTCCCGTACTCGGTGGCGCGGGACTCGATGAGCTCGGCCACCATCGCCTTCCCCGCATCCTGGGCTTCGAGGTAGGCGGGGGACGCCAGCAGGGCGGCGGCGAAGAACGACAGGGCCGCAGGGAGGACGGCGGAACGGCGACGGGTCATGGAGCTCTCCGGTGGAGTCGGGGGAAGACATCAGTATTCCCGCTGGCTCCGCCCTCCGGCAAGGGCGGGATCGACGGACCCGGCCGCCCCGCGCCGAGCGGCCTGCCCCTTCGTCCGCCTCAGGCGCTGATCTCGTGGGCCTCCCCGGCCCCGCGAGGGATCCGCACCCGATCCACCAGGCGCTGCACCTCGTCCGGGGGCTCCGGCGTCAGCCGCGAGAGGATGAAGGTCACGACGAAGTTGATCGCCATCCCCACCGTCCCGATCCCCTCGGGGCTGATGCCCAGCCACCAGTGCTCGGCAGAGTTGAGCTCCGGCGAGACGAACTTGAAGAAGACGATGTAGGCGGCGGTGAAGGTGATGCCGGTGATCATGCCGGCGATGGCCCCTTCCCGCGTGGTGCGCCGGTCGAAGATCCCCAGAATGATGACGGGGAAGAAGGAGGACGCCGCCAGCCCGAAGGCGAAGGCCACCACCTGGGCCACGAAGCCCGGGGGGTTGATGCCCAGATACCCCGCCACCACCACCGCCACCCCGGCGGCGATGCGTGCCGCCCGAAGCTCGCCTCGTTCCGAGATGTCCGGCTTGATGGCCCGTTTGAGCAGGTCGTGGCTCACCGCCGAGGAGACCACCAGCAGCAGACCCGCAGCGGTGGAGAGCGCCGCCGCCAGCCCCCCGGCGGCCACCAGACCCACCACCCAGTCCGGGAGCCCGGAGATCTCCGGGTTCGCCAGCACCATGATGTCCTGGTCCACCGTGAGCTCGTTCTCGGCCGCCGCCCCGGGGCCCACGAAGTCGATGAGCCCGTCGCCGTCCCGGTCGTCGAAGGAGAGGAGCCCCGTGTTCTCCCAGTTGGTGAACCAGGCCGGGACCTCGGCGTAGGGCGTCTCGGAGACGCTGGTGAGGAGGTTGGCCCGGGCGAAGACCGCCACCGCCGGGGCCGTCGTGTAGAGGATGGCGATGAAGAGGAGCGCCCACCCGACGCTGGTCCGGGCGTCCCGCACCCGGGGCACGGTGTAGAATCGGATGATCACGTGGGGCAGCCCCGCCGTCCCCACCATGAGGGCCGCCGTGATGAAGAAGACATCCAGCGTCGATTTGGAGCCGTCGGTGTAGGGCGCGAAGCCGAGCTCCGCATGCAGGCCGTTCAGCCGCTCCAGGAGCGCCATCCCCGAGGCCTGGTCCACCCCGCCCAGCCCGAGCTGCGGAATCGGGTTCCCGGTGATCATCAGCGAGAGGAAGATGGCCGGGACCATGTAGGCGAAGATGAGGACGCAGTACTGGGCCACCTGGGTGTAGGTGATGCCCTTCATCCCACCCAGGACCGCATAGAAGAAGACGATGGCCATCCCGATGTAGACGCCCACGTCCACCGGGACCTCGAGGAATCGGCTGAAGACGATCCCCACCCCGCGCATCTGCCCCGCCACGTAGGTGAAGGAAACGAAGATGGCGCAGACGACGGCCACGATGCGCGCCGTCTGGGAGTAGTAGCGGTCCCCCACGAAGTCGGGGACGGTGTAGGCGCCGAACTTCCGCAGGTAGGGGGCCAGGAGGAGGGCGAGGAGCACGTAGCCGCCGGTCCAGCCCATGAGGTAGACCGATCCGTCGTAGCCCATGAACGAGATGAGCCCCGCCATGGAGATGAACGACGCTGCGCTCATCCAGTCGGCGGCGGTGGCCATCCCGTTGGCCAGCGGAGAGACCCCGGTCCCGGCGACGTAGAAGTCCTTGGTGGAGCCCGCCCGGGACCAGACGGCGATGCCGATGTAGAGGGCGAAGGAGGCCGCCACCAGGAGGAAGGTCCAGGACTGGACGTTCACCAGCCCGCCTCCCGCTTCCCGGTTGTCTTCGGCCCGGCCCCCTCGTCCACGTCGAAGGCGCGGTCCAGCCGGTTCATGAGCACCACGTAGACGAAGATCAGGAGGACGAAGACGTAGATGCTCCCTTGCTGCGCCCACCAGAACCCCAGGGGAAAGCCGGTGCCTGGCAGGGTGAACCGGTTGAGGGGCTCCGCCAGGAGGATGCCGAAGCCGTAGGAGACCACGAACCAGACCGCCAGGAGGAAGCCCAGGTACCGCAGATTCCTGCGCCAGTAGGCCTCGTGGCGTCGGACCTCCTCGGGATCCCGGCGGGGCGAGGACTCGGGGGTGGGGGGCTGGTCGGGGGGCATGGCGCGGCGGACCGGACGGGGGTCGGGCGGTGGGGTGGGCGAGGCGGCAGAGACTAGCCGCCGGGGCGCGTTCGGGGCAACCGACTCCCACGGGGACGTGCGGGGGATGTCGATCCCGATGGGAATCGTGCGTCTGGAGGGTGACAACCCACTCGACCCCCTCGCACGGAACCCTTCCATGGACCACCTCCCGCTTCCGTATCTCCTCCGCGCCCGCATGCGCTCCCCGGGCAGCGCGCTGGCAGGATGCGCGCTGGCCTTCGCCCTCCTCTCCCTGCCCGTCCGGGCTCAGAGCGGAGACCACCCCTCCATCGCCCTCCTCCCGGCCGAAGAGGAGGCGGCGTTGGCCCGCTCCGCCGCACCGCCGGAGATCGGACAGTCCGCCACCGTCTGGGTGCTGGGAGCCGACGGCCTGACCCTCCACGCCGAAGGGTCCAACGGCTGGGGGTGCCTGGTGGAACGCGATCACCCGGAGAGCCTGGCGCCGCAGTGCTACGACCCGGAAGGCACCCGGACACTGGTGCCCGGCGTGCTCCGCCTGGAGGAGCTCCGCGCCGGCGGGATGGGCTACGTGGAGGCCATGGCCCGGGTGGAGGCGGACTACCGGAGCGGCGCGCTGCCCCGGCCCGACCGGCCGGTGCTGAGCTACATGCTCTCCCCGGAGCAGCGACTCCACGCCGCACCGGACGGGCCCGCGGTGGGCGCGTGGAAGCCCCACGTGATGATCTGGGACCCTCGGTTCTCCAATGACGACATGGCGTTGCCCGAGGGCGGGCTGGCCTCGGTCCGCATCGTGGGCCCGGTCTTCACGTATCTGGTGGTGCCCGTGGCCCGCTGGTCGGACGGGAGCCTGGTGGAGGGGTAGCGGGCGGCCTGCGGCGACCTCCTCCGGGACCGTCGTGGGTGCGTCGGGGTCGTACCGAGGGCAGGCAACCGGCCAACGCGTTTCCAGGAGCACGAATGGACCTCGAAGACGTCC
>CAKZOQ010000369.1 GCA_937136445.1 uncultured Gemmatimonadota bacterium | reverse complement strand
GCGATGACCTCGAGGCTCGGGGCCAGGGCGGCGAAGGCCAGCTCGAAGCGGACCTGGTCGTTCCCCTTCCCGGTGGCTCCGTGGCTCACCGCCTGGGCACCTTCCCGCAGAGCGATCTCCACCTGCCGACGGGCGATCACCGGACGGGCCAGCGCCGTCCCCAGGAGGTAGCGGTTCTCGTAGACCGCGTTCCCGGCGATGGCCGGGAAGATGAAGTCCTGGACGAACTCCTCCTGCAGGTCCTCGACGAAGACGTCGTGCGCCCCGGTCTCCCGGGCTCGTCGGGCGATGTCGTCGAAGTCCTCCTGCTGGCCCACGTCGGCCACGTAGGCCACTACCTCGTGGCCACGCTGGAGAAGGGTCTTGAGGATGCAGGCCGTGTCGAGTCCGCCACTGTAGGCGAGGACCACCTTCGTCGTGCTCACGCGGGTCTCCGGGGGAGGGGGGAGTGCGGTAGTCGGTGGCGGGGCCCCAAGGGTATCGTCGGTGGAGGGCCCCGCCAACCCCGCGCCGCTACCCGCCCTGGATGCGCGCCGTCAGCGCGGGCAGCCGCCCGGACTGGCGTACGTAGAGGGCGAGCTGGCCCCGATGGTACATCTCGTGGGCGAGGTGGTGGTGGAGCCAGGTGAGTCGGGTGCCGGAGAGCCCGTCGAAGCGTCGGATGGTCTGGAGCATGTGGAGGTCCCCTGCCGCCCGGAGGGAGGCCGCCCCCTCGGCGAAGGACATGCGCAGGTGGTCCAGGAGGGCCTCGGGCTCCAGCACCTCGGGGAGGTCGCCGGCATACTCCCGGATGAACGCCGGGAAGCCCTGGCGGGTGAAGTCGCCGTCGGGTCGGGCGAGCTCGCCCATGGCCATGAGCCCCGATTCCAGGATGTGTCGGAGGATCTCCTGGAAGCTGCGGGCCTCGTCGTGGGGCCGGAACCCGTACTCGTCGTCCGGCAGGGCGGCGGCCTCCTCGAGGATGCCGCGGCGGACGTCCTCCCAGGCTTCGAGGGCCTCCTCCAGAAGCGTGGAGTAGGGGGCTTCGGAGAGGCTCATCGTCCGCCGCCTCCGGGCCGGGACGGTCGGGAGGGGGGCGGCACCGTGATCTCGGGGAGAGGGTTCTCCTCCAGGAGCCGGAGCGCCTCCTCCACCGCACGCTCGAGCTGGGGGTCGCGGCCCTCGGCCACGGCGGCGGCGTCCTGCCAGACCCGGATGTCCGGCGGCACGCCCTCGTTTTCTGCGATGAAGCGGCCGTTCACGGGATCGAAGACGGCGAAGGTGGGCGCCGTGAGGGCTCCGCCGTCCACCAGGGCGTAGTGGACCGACGAGGCCACCAGCCCGCCCCAGGTCCGCATGCCCACCAGCGGGCCCACCTCCTGCTGCCGGAAGGCCCACGGGAAGTAGTCGCCACCGGAGCCGGCCAGCTCGTTGACCAGGAGGACCTTGGGGCCCAGCACTCCCTGGGGGAGCACCATGGGCTCACCTCCGGGGATGTCGTTGGTGATGGCGGCCCGCAGCTCCCGGGTCATGTAGTCCACCATGTAGTCGTCCAGGAGCCCGCCGCCGTTGTAGCGCTCGTCGATGACCGCGGCCTCCTTGTCCTGCTGGGCGAAGAAGTACCGGTCGAAGGAGACCACCCCGGGGCCTCCGGTGTTGGGAACCCAGGCGTAGGCGACCCGCCCGCCGGAGAGTTCGTCCACCCGGCGCCGGTTGTCCTCCACCCAGGCGCGTTGGCGGAGCTGGGACTCGGAGCGGATGGGCTCCACGGTCACCGTGCGGCTCCCCTCCATCCCCGGTTGGTCGTTCAGGTGGAGCACGGTCTGGCGCTCCGCCGTGCCGTCCAGGAGGCGCCAGGGGTCCATGGTGGCGTCCAGCTGCTCGCCGTTCACGCCCACCAGGAAGTCGCCCTCGTCCACGTCGAGGCCGGGCTGGTCCAGCGGCGCGCTGAGCCCCGGGTTCCAGCTCTCGAAGGTGTAGATGCGCTCGATGCGCCATCCTCCGTCCTCCGCCGTGAAGTCGGCGCCGAGGAGGCCCACCCGGGAGGTATCCACCGCCGGGTAGTCCCCGCCGAAGACGAAGGAGTGGCCCACGCTCATCTCCCCGTTCATCTGATCCAGCAGATAGGTGAGGTCGGCGCGGTGCCGGACGTGGTCCACCAGGGGGCTGTAGCGGGCGTGGACGGCGTCCCAGTCGGCTCCGTGCATCCCCTGGTCGTAGAAGAACTCTTCTTCGTAGCGCCACGCTTCGTCGAACATCTGGCGCCACTCGGCCTCCCGATCCAGCTCCATGCGCAGCGTCATCTCCAGCGGGCCCGAGCCCGGCTCCGGCGGCCGGGCGGTCTCGACCACGTGCCAGGACTCGCCCTGGCGGTACAGGAGGGAGCCGGCGTCGGCGGAGAGGGCGAGGGAGCTCACTCCCTGGAGGAAGGGCGTCGCCTCCCTCTCGTCCAGGGCGAACGTCAGGACGTTCAGCCCGAAGCCGTTCTCCATGGCCTCGCCGATGAAGACGGAGCCCGCCGGGCCGGCCAGCAGGGCGCGATACTCCCGGACCGGCACGGGGAGGGCCACGATGCGCCGGTCCACGCCCTCGAAGTCGATGCGGACCTCGGGGGGAGCGTCGGCGCCCGCCGCCTCACCTGGCCCTCCCGCCGCCGGGGCCCCGACGATCTCGTCCGCCTCCTCCTCATCCTCGATCGGCTCCTCGTCGGAGCGGAGCGGGAAGGGGGTGGGGTCGTCGTCTCGGAGGACCATGACCCAGGCGGCGTAGGTGGGCGACTGGGCCTGCACGGTGCTGGTGTTGGCCCATCCGGAGTTGAGCCCCAGGTCGGTGGAGGCCAGGAAGTAGAGGTGCCGTCCGTCCCGGTCCCACGCCGGGCTCATGGCGTCGGCCAGGTCGTTGGTGAGGGGCCGTGCCTGCCCGGTCTCCAGCTCCAGCGCCATGATCCGGCGGAAGTTGTTGGCCTGCGTCTTGGCATAGGCCAGCCAGCGCGAGTCCGGAGACCAGGTGAGCCCCATGCTGCCACGCTCGAGCTGGGTACGGCCGGTGTCCACGGTGCGGATCTCCCCGCTGGCCAATTCGACCACCCGGATGCGCACGTCGTCGTCCACGAAGGCGATGTGCTCGCCGTCGGGCGACCAGGTCACCTCCCAGGCCATGGCCGACGCGCCGATGTCGATGCGCCGGGGCTCGGTGAGCCCGTCCTGGTCCGCCACCAGGAGCTCGTAGCCCTCCTCCACGTTCCCTCCGGAGGCGTCGCTGAACCAGGCCACCTGTGCCCCGTCGGGGGACCAGACCGGAGCACGGTCGGCGGCGTCGGAGGTGCGCGACAGGTTGCGCGGGTCGCCGTGCTCCACCGGCACGGTGAAGATCTCCCCCCGGGCCGAGAAGAGGGCCCGCTGCCCCGTGGGCGAGAGGGACCCGCTCCCCGCCGACGGCGTCACGTCTTCCCACCGGGTCTCGGCCCACGGGAAGTCCCCCGTCACCTCGATGGCCAGCCGCTCGGTGGCGCCGGTGGCCGGGTCCAGGGTGTGGATCCAGCCATCCTGCTCCAGGGCCAGGAGTTCGCCGTTCCCCGACAGGTGCTTCACCTCGGCGCCGGAGGACCCGGTGAGCTGCTCCAACGCCCCGGAGGCCGGGTCGTAGGACCAGACGTTGTAGGCGAAGTCCCGGTCCGACACGAAGTAGATGCGGTCGCCCATCCAGACCGGGTGGGTGTCGGTCGTCCGGTCCTCGTTGGGGAGGAGCGTCTCCTCCAGCGTCTCGGTGTCCAGGATGACCAGCGGGGTGTTCTGTCCCCCGCGGTAGTCCCGGAACTCCACGTCCCAGCGCGACATGCGGTCCACCACCAGCCGACGCCCGTCGGGAGCCCACGACCCGGAATGGCCCCACGGCGCGGGGACGAGCTCGGACGGCCCTCCCTCGGCCGAGACGGTCCAGAGGCGCTCGTGCCCCGAGGGCGCCGTCTGCCGAGTGGAGGAGTAGAGGACCCGGCTCCCGTCGGGGCTCCAGCCGCGGGCGTGGGAGGAGGCCGGGTACCAGGTGAGCCGCCGGGGCTGCCCACCCTCGGCTGAGACCAGGTACACCTGGTTGGTGCCCGATCGGTTCGAGGTGAAGGCGATCCACCGCCCGTCGGGCGAGACGCGCGGGTCGGCCTCCACCGCCGGGGTGCTGGTGAGACGCACGGCCCGGCCGCCCTCCAGCGGCGCCACCCAGACATCGGCCCCATGGGTGAAGGCCACGCGGTCGGCGCTCAGGTCGGGCTGGCGGAGGAGGCGGCTGCCTGCCTCCTGGGCCGCAAGCGCCTGCCCGACGCCCGGGAGCGTCGCGAGGAGCGCCAGAACGACGAAGGCGAGGAGGGCACGGCGGGGCCGGCGGATCATGGACGGGCTCCAGGCGGGATGGACGGGCGAGACGGCTCAAGCTCCCTCCCCGACGGCTCGCGACGCAAGCTGGTTTCCGGTGGGGTCCACTTCGGCGTCGATTCTCCGGTAGCCCACGGCGGGGCCGGCCCTCACCTTGGCTCCATGGACACCATGACCCTGCCTCCCCGGACCGAGATGCTACGCGCCTTCATGGAGCGCGACCCCCAGTACGAGGGTGTCTTCCTCACGGGCGTGACCACCACCGGGATCGTCTGCCGTCCCACCTGCCCGGCCCGAAAGCCCCGACCGGAGAACGTGGTGTTCTTCCCGGACCTGGAGGAGGCGCTGGCGGCGGGATACCGGCCCTGCCGCCGCTGTCGGCCCCTCCGCCTCGCCGGCGCTCCGCCGGACTGGCTCGCGCCCCTGCTCGAGGCGGTGGAGGTCGCGCCCGACCGGCGCTGGACCGACGGAGCGCTCGAGGACGAGGGCTTCTCGCCCACCCGGGTGCGGCGATGGTTCCGGAAGCACCACGGGACCACCTTCCATGCCTGGGCCCGCGCCCGCCGTCTGGCCGAGGCGCTGGACCGTATCCAATCGGGGGAAGGGGTGAGCCGCGCCGCCTTCGGCACCGGCTGGGACTCCCTCAGTGGGTTCGGCGAGGCCTTCCGGAGCGTTCTGGGCCGCACCCCCGGCGGGGCCGCCGACGAGACGGTGGTCCGCTTCACCCGACTGCTCACGCCGCTGGGTCCCATGCTGGCCGGGGCTACCGACGACGCGGTGGTCCTCCTGGAGTTCGGCGACCGGTCGTCGCTGGAGCGACAGGTGCGACGGCTGGCGCAACGCACCGGGTGGGTCTTCGCACCCGGTAGGACCGGGCCGCTGGACGATCTGGAGCCCGGTCTGACAGCCTTCCTGGAGGGCCGCGGTCCGGTGCCCGACGTGCCTGTGCGCACCCCTGGCACCGACTTCCAGCAGGAGGTGTGGCGCGCGTTACGGGCCATCCCCGCCGGTACCACCCGGAGCTACGGCGAGGTGGCGGAGGGGATGGGGCGGCCCGGTGCGGCGCGGGCGGTGGCGACGGCCATCGCGGCCAACCGGGTGGCCATCCTCGTGCCCTGCCACCGGGTGGTGGGCGCCGACGGCTCCCTCACCGGGTACGCCGCCGGCCTGTGGCGGAAGCGGCGGCTCCTGGAGCTGGAGCGCCGGGCGGGCCGGGAGACAGGCTAGGGTGGTGCCGCCAACGTCGCTCCGCCTCGTCAGGCCAGCGCCTCCACCCCCTCGGTAGCTACCAGACTTCGGCGACACCACACTAGGGAAGGACCTCCACCGAGGCGGTGGCGAGGGCCTGGATGCGGACCCGCACGTCCAGGGGCAGCGCCAGGACGGAGCGGACCCCCACGGTGTCCACGACGCCCCGGATCCGCAGGCTCTCGTCGATCTCCCGGTTGATCCCCCGGCGAAGCCAGTCCCCGAGCCACGCCTCCGCCGGTTGGGAGGGCCACCGAGCCCGCTGGCGGAGGAAGCCCCGCAGACCGATCTCACCGAGCCAGGTGGCGGCGGTGCCCAGGAGGTCGGCGGTGGCCACGTGGAAGTCCAGGTCCGGCACCGAGATGGTCCCGTCCGTCGGGTCCACCGTGGGCGTCCCCACCAGGAAGAGCGTCCCGTAGACGTCGCCGGACACGCCCAGCTC
>CAKZOQ010000368.1 GCA_937136445.1 uncultured Gemmatimonadota bacterium | reverse complement strand
GAGGCCGTCCAGCTCGGGGTAGAGGACCTCCAGCGCACCGGACCGGGCATAGAGCTCCAGCGCCTCCGACGGCCGGAGATCGGCGTCCAGCACCTTGAGCAGCTCGTCCCGGATCCGTTCGGCGGAGAGCTCCGGGAGGTGCTCCACGGCGGCGCACAGGGCCTCCCAGCTCTTCCGGTCCACGCGGAGTTCGAAGCGACTGGCGAAGCGAAGGGCCCGCAGGATCCGGAGGTGGTCCTCGGCGAAGCGCTCCTTCGGATCGCCCACGGTCCGCAGGAGCCGGCGCTTCATGTCCCTCGCCCCACGGTGGGGATCCCGGAATTCCCCACGGAGCGGGTGCCAGGCCACGGCGTTGATGGTGAAGTCCCGTCGGGCCAGGTCCTCCTCCACCGTGTCGGCGAAGGCGACGACGGCATGCCGCCCGTCGGTCTCCACGTCCCGCCGGAAGGTGGTGACCTCGTAGAGGGTACCGTCGCCTGCCAGGACGCCCACGGTCCCGTGCTCGATCCCGATGGGCACGGTCCGCCGGAAGAGCCGTTGCACCTGCTTCGGGCGCGCTCGGGTGGTGAGGTCCCAGTCGCCGGAGGGATGGCCGGCCAGGGCGTCCCGTACTGCACCCCCCACCGCCCAGGTGGGATGTCCGGCGTCTTCCAGCGTCCCCACGATCCAGCGGACCGCCGAGGGCGGGCGGGGCGTGGTACGACTCACCCGACCAGCACCGCCCCACCGTTCACGTTGAGGATCTCTCCGGTGACGTGCCGCGCCAGCGGCGAGCAGAGGAAGACGATGGGTCCCGCCACGTCCTCGGGGCTCGCCACCCGGCCCAGGGGGATGGAGGCCTCGATCCGTCGACGCTCCTCCCCCTGGTAGGCCGGGGCCGCCATCTCGGTGTCGATCCACCCGGGGGCCACGCAGTTCACCGTGATGCCCCGAGGCGCCAGCTCCCCGGAGAAGCCCTTCACGAGGGCCCCCAGCGCCCCCTTGGTGGCGGCGTAGTCACCGTGGTGGGCCTCGCCCCGCTGTCCCGCGGTGCTCCCCACCAGCACCACCCGTCCACCGTCGCGGAGACGACGGGCGGCCGCGCGGCAGCAGAGGAACACGGAGTCCAGGTTCACCGAGACAGTCCGGCGCCAGCGCTCCTCGCTCATCTCCGCCAGCGGCACGTCTTCCGGTGGCCAGACCCCGTGGTTCCCGATGAAGAGGTCCAGCCCCTCGAATTCCCGGTCGGCCCGACCGAAGAGCTCCTCCACCGCCTCGGGTCGGGTGAGGTCCCCGGGCTGCGACCAGGCGTGGACCCCCAGCTCCTTCATCTCCCGGACGGTGGCGCGGGCCTCCTCGGCGCGGCTCCGGTAGCCGATACCGACGGAGGCGCCGGCGCGGGCCAGAAGGAGCGCGGTGGCCCGTCCGACCCCGCGGGAGCCTCCGGTGACCAGCGCGGTCCGCCCGGTCAGGTCCAGCACGCCGTTCATCTCTCGCCCCCGCTGCGGGCGGTCGGCGGACTGGCGGCCATCCACTTTCCGCCCAGCTCCGCCCGGTGGTGGCGCTCCGACGTGAGGATCTCCTCCAGGATGGCCCGGGCGGCAGGCTCCTGCACGCGGTCCAGCGCCGCCTCGTACCAGGCCACCTCGTCGGCTTCGCGAAGACGGGCGGCCTCCTCCCAGCCCTCCCAATCGACCTCCGGGCGGTTCGGTCGCTCCTCCTCCAGGCGCTCGCCCAGCTCCAGGAGCCGGGCGGTGAGACGGGAGACATGGTGCTGCTCGTCGGCCAGGAGCTCGTTGAGCCGCTCCGCCGCCGCGGCGTCCCCCCGGTCCTCGGCCATTCCCGAGAGCGAACGGTAGAAGGCGGCCATCTCCCGCTCCCGGCGGCGGCCTTCCCGCAGGACGTCGGCCAGAGGTGTCATGGAGCCTCCTGACGGCCAGGGGCCTCGGCCATCGCCTGGTCCACCACCTCGCACACGATGTGCTGGAGGGCCAGGTGGACCTCCTGGGCCCGCGCCGTCTCGTCGGTGGGTACCACCACGGCGAAGTCCACCCGCTCCCGGAGCCGCCCGCCGCCCTTGGCCAGCAGGGCCACGGTGGCCACCCCCTCGGCCCGCGCCGCCTCGGCGGCCTCCAACAGGTTGGGTGAGTTGCCGCTGGTGGAGTGGAGGATCAGGAGGTCGCCCGGCCGGACCAGGGCCTCCACCTGCCGACGGAAGACCGACTCGAACCCGAAGTCGTTGCCGCCGGCGGTGAGGATGGAGGTGTCCGTGGTGAGGGCCACCGCCGGGAGGGCCGCTCGCTCCCGGGCGAAGCGCACCACGTATTCGGCGGCCAGGTGCTGCGAATCCGCCGCCGAGCCCCCGTTCCCGCAGAAGTAGAGGGTGCCTCCCCCCTGAAGGATCTCGAGGACCCGTCGGGCGAGCTCCGAAGCCTCCGTCGCCAGATCGTCGGCACACAGGCGAAAAAGCTCCGCACGGGCCGTCAGCTCCCGGGCGAAGAGCCTCGCGTTCGTTTCGGCGTGGGCGGAGGCACTCATGCGGTCCCCAGGAATTCCCGGACCTTCGCCCAGAAGCCCTGCTCCTCGGGGAGGCTCGGCACCGGCAGGGGTGCCTCATCCCGGAGGATGCGGGCCGGGTTCGTGAGGTACAGGTGCACGAACGCCTCCTGTCCACCCACCTCCCGGAGCTGGGCCCGGGCCTCCTCCAGATAGAGGGAGCGCTCCGGGCGACCGTGGAAGTCCGAGGCCAGGTAGTCGGCCCAACCCCGACGGAGGAGACGGTAGGCCAGCGTCCGGGCGTCGGCACCGTAGCGGGACACCAACGAACCCAGGTTCACCTGAAGGAGCGCGCCGGCATCCCGCCAGGCCTCCGCGGTGGCGAGCTCCATGCCCACATACCGCTCCGGGTGGGCGATGATCGGCCGGTAGCCCTGGGCCACGATGCGCGCCACCACACCGGAGGTCCCCGGAGGTAGCTGGAGCCGTGGCCATTCCACCAGCACGAAGGAGGTCCCGGCCAAACGGGTCCGCGGGTCGGTGAAGTCCACCTCCGGAACGTCCAGCATGACCTCGTGCCCCCGCCGGAACTCCACCTCGGGGAACCGCCCGCCTACTGCTTCGGCGGCCTCGTCGAAGGCCTCGGACACCAGATCGAGGCGCTCCTTCAGGCGGGTGGGGTCGTGGGTGAGGCTCCCGTCCAGATGCGGGGTGGTGATGAACTTCCGAACCCCGTAGCGGATGAAGCGGTCGATGGCCTCCAGCACGTCCTCCACCGACCGGGCCCCGTCGTCCACGTCGGGGACGAGGTGGCTGTGGACGTCGGCGTAGGCCGTGATATCTCCGTCCATCAACGCTCGGAAGAAGCTGCGCGCTCCACGAGCTCCCGAAGAGCCGCGTCGGGGTCGGGGAGATCCAAGGCAGCCTCGCAGGCGTAGGTCAGGAGCGCATCCGCGGATAGGAGATGGAAGGCACTCTTTCGTACACGTCCCGGCGACCGTCGTGCCCGATCCAGCTCCACGAACGCCGCCGAGGCCAGCGCCGGGAACGGCTCGTCCCCATCGCACGTCGCCTCGAGAACCTTCCTCATCCGGGCTCGGAGCTCCTCTGGGGGAGACGGAGTTCGGCGGGCCAGCCAGTCGCCGAGGCTCACGCCGACTCCGCCAGGAGGGCGCGGACGGCTTCGGCCCCGTGGGTCAGGGCCTCGTCGAGCTTCCCCGGGTCCTCCACGCCCGCCTGGGCCATGTGGGGCCGTCCCCCACCCCGTCCCCCCACCACGGCGGCGACGGATCGGACCACGGCGTCGGCCCGGATGCCCCGGGAGATGAGCTCGTCGGTGACGAAGGCGAAGAGGGTGCGCTTCTCGCCAGGCATCTCCGCGGCGAGGACCGCCACGCCGGACTCGTCTCCCTCCAGGAAGGCATCGCCCCAGCTCCGCGCATCGTCGGCGTTCCGGGCCCGGAGGCGAACCCCCCGGTACAGGGCCTCACCGCCATCGGGCAACCCCACCGACACCCGCGCCACCTCGGTCTCCCCGGACCCTCCCTCCCGGCGAAGCTCCTCGAGCATGGACTCCAGCTCCGCCTTCTCCTCCAGGAGCTGTCGCGCCCGCGCCTCCACGGCGTCCGGCTGGGCGCGCAGCACGCGCGCCGCCTCCTCCAATCGCTCCTCGCGCTCCTGGAAGTACTCGAAGGCCCGAGGGCCGGTGAGGGCCTCCACGCGACGCACGCCGGCGGCCACCCCACTCTCCCCCACCAGCCGGAAGAGGCCGATCTCCCCGGTGTGGCGCACGTGCGTCCCGCCGCAGAGCTCGGTGCTCACCTGCGGGATCTCCACCACCCGGACGCGATCCCCGTACTTCTCGCCGAAGAGCGCCATGGCCCCCGCTGCCACGGCCTCGTCATAGCTGCGTTCGTCGATCTCCACCGGGTGGTCCTCCCAGATCCGGCGATTCACCGTCTCCTCCACCTGCCGCCGCTCCGCTGGCGTCATGGGCGCCGTGTGGGCGAAGTCGAAGCGGAGGCGGTCGGGGGCCACCAACGAGCCTCGCTGCACCACATGCTCTCCCAGGGTCTCCCGGAGGGCGGCATGGAGCAGGTGGGTGGCGGTATGGTTGCGCTCCGTGTCGTGGCGTGGGGGGCGCGGCACGGAGGCCTGCACCTCGGCTCCCTCCGGAAAGGGTTCGGTGAGCTCGCCACGGACCGGCCCCACGACGGCCGTGCGGCCACCCACCGTGTGCACCTCCTCCACCGTCAGCGTCCAGCCATCTCCGGCGACGGTCCCCACGTCGGAGACCTGTCCGCCGGACTCCAGATAGAAGGGGTTGTCGCGAAGGACGAGCCCCAGACGGGCGCCTTCGCGTCGCCAGGCCAGGACCGGGGTGCCCTCCGTCAGGGAGGCGTAGCCCGTGAAGCGCTGCTCCTCGTCGGAGAGGTCGGTCCATCCCTCGCCGGAGTCGCGTTCGTCCAGGGCGACGCCGGAGGCCGCTCGATCCGCCCGGGATCGGGCCCGCTGCTCTTCCAACGCCTCCTCGAAGCCCTCCACGTCCACCTGCCACCCTCGCTCCTCCGCCATGAGCTCGGTGAGATCCAGCGGGAAGCCGAAGGTGTCGTAGAGCTTGAACGCCTCATCCCCGGGGATCGTCCCGGCATCGGTGTCGGCGGGCGCCAGCTCGTCGAACCGGCTGAGCCCCCCCTCCACCGTCGCCAGAAAACGCTCCTCCTCGCCACGGGTGAGTCGCAGGATGTGGTCTCGCCGCTCCCGGAGCTGCGGAAAGGGCTCCGCCATGGCGTCCACCACGGCCTCCACCACATGGACCAGCGTCGGCTCCCGCCGCCCCAGAAGCCATGCGTGGCGCACCGCCCGGCGGAGGATCCGGCGCAGGACGTAGCCCCGACCCTCGTTGGAGGGGAAGACCCCGTCGGCGAGAAGGAAGGCCACCGCCCGAGCGTGGTCGGCGAGGACCCGGTAGCTGACGCTCTCCTCGAGCTCGGGGTCGTAGGGGCGCCCCACCACCTCCCCGACCCGGTCGAGGAGCGGCTGGAAGAGGTCGGTGTGGTAGTTGGAATCGACCCCCTGGAGGACGGCGGCGATACGCTCCAGCCCGGCGCCGGTGTCCACGCAGGGAGCCGGCAAGGGCGTCAGCTCCCCGGCCTCGTCCCGGTCGAACTGCATGAAGACCAGATTCCAGAGCTCGACGATCTCCCCGGACTCGGTGGCAGCGACGAAGGCCTCGGGGCTCTGGTCGGTGGGCACCTCGTCCCGGAGGTCGTAGTGGAGCTCCGAGCAGGGCCCGCAGGGTCCGGTGTCGGCCATCTGCCAGAAATTGTCCTCGTCCCCCAGCCGGAAGATGCGCTCCTCGGGCAGCCCCACCTCCTCCGCCCAGAGCTCCGCCGCCTCGTCGTCCGTGTGATGGACGGTGGCGTAGAGTCGGTCCGGATCCATCCCGTAGACCTCGGTCATGAGGTCCCATGCGTACCGGATGGCCTCCCGCTTGAAGTAGTCCCCGAAGGAGAAGTTGCCCAGCATCTCGAAGAAGGTGTGGTGCCGGGCAGTCCGCCCCACCTCCTCCAGGTCGTTGTGCTTCCCTCCCGCCCGCACGCACTTCTGCGAGGTGGCGGCTCGTCGATAGCCGGGGTCCTCCTGCCCCAGGAAGACCCGCTTGAACTGGACCATCCCCGCATTCGTGAAGAGGAGGGTCGGATCGTCGGCCGGCACCAGCGGCGAGCTGGGGCGGACCTCGTGGCCTCGCTCCTCGAAGAAGGTCAGGAACGCGCTGCGGATGTCGGCGGCCTTCATGATCGGCGGGTATGGGGGCGACGGGGGGACGGTCTGCTGGAGCCGTGGAAGATAACGGTCGCCGCGACGGGCGCTCAATGCAGCCCGGCTACGCCCCCGCGGAAGACGAACAGCCCCGGACCGCGAGGCGATCCGAGGCTCTGCGCCGCGAACACGGGGACCCGAGACGACGTGCTACTCGTCGCTTGCGTCCTCCTCGTCGTCGCTCCCCTCGTCTTCGTCCTCGGGGACCATGCCCATGGCCACCTTGAGCTTCTCCGAGATCTCGTCGGCGACGTCCGGGTTCTCGATGAGAAACTGCTTGCAGTTCTCCTTCCCCTGCCCCAGGCGCAGATCGCCGTAGGAATACCAGGACCCGGACTGGTCCACGATGCCCTCGTCGACGCCCAGGTCGATGAGCAGCCCCTCGTGGCTGATGCCGACGTTGTACTGGATGTCGAACTCGGCCTGCTTGAAGGGCGGGGCACACTTGTTTTTCACCACCTTCACCCGGGTGCGGTTCCCCACCACGTCGGTGCCGTCCTTCACGGCGCCGATGCGTCGGATGTCCAGGCGGAGGGAGGCATAGAACTTCAGCGCCCGGCCCCCGGAGGTGGTCTCCGGGCTGCCGAACATGACGCCGATCTTCTCCCGGATCTGGTTGGTGAAGATCACCGATGTCTTGGACCGGTTCACCGCCCCGGTGAGCTTCCGCAGCGCCTGGCTCATGAGCCGCGCCTGGAGTCCCACGTGGGAGTCGCCCATCTCCCCTTCGATCTCCGCCCGAGGCACCAGCGCCGCCACCGAATCGATGACGACCGCCTCCACGGCGTTGCTCCGGATGAGCACCTCGGCGATCTCCAGCGCCTGCTCACCGGTGTCGGGCTGGGAGACCAGGAGATTGTCCACGTCCACCCCGAGCTTCTTGGCATAGCGCACGTCCAGCGCGTGCTCGGCGTCGATGAAGGCCGCCACACCGCCGCCCTTCTGGGCGTTGGCGATGACGTGGAGACAGACCGTGGTCTTTCCGGAGGACTCGGGGCCGTAGATCTCCGAGATCCGGCCCCGGGGGAAGCCGCCGATGCCGATGGCGGCATCCAGGTTGATGGCACCGGTGGGAATCGCCTCGATGGGCACCTTCGCCGAGTCGGCGCCCATGCGCATGATGGCGCCCTTGCCGTGGGCACGCTCGATCTGGTTGATGGCCGTGGTGAGGGCCTTTTCCTTCTTCTCGCTGAGTTCCGCCGTCGCCATCTCGCACCTTCTGGGTTCGTGATCGAGGCCCGGAGATCCGTCCGGGACGTTGGAAAGTACCGGACCCGAAGATAATGCGAAAGTCCCGGAAGCCGGTCCCATCCTCCGACGCCCGAACGTAAGGCCCCGGGCCGGGTCACCGGAATGCCGGGACGAGCCGTCCCGACCTCCCCGCGCCTCCTCCCGACCGTGGAACCCCGGCGGGCCATGACGGGTTCGGCACGCGACCACCCATCCGGCGCGTCCCTGCCCTCCCTCCCCGCCCCACCTCCTCCATGAGCCTCCGTGAGACCGACCTCCTCGCCGTGGGGGGAGGCACCGCCGGCCTGGTCTCCGCCGCCGGCGCCGCCTACCTGGGTGCCTCCCCCACCCTGGTGGAGAAATCGGCCCTGGGAGGGGATTGCCTCTGGACGGGCTGCGTCCCCTCGAAGGCCCTCCTGGCCTCCGCCCGCCTGGCCCACCAGATGCGTCACGCCGAGGCTCTGGGACTCCGCGGCACGGCGCCGGGACCGGCCTTCGGGGAGGTCATGGCCCGGATGCGTTCGGCGCGGGACACGGTGGCCCACCACGACGACCCGGAGCGCTTCCGGTCCATGGGGGTGGAGGGGGCCTTCGGTTCGGCACGGTTCGTGGATCGCGACGTCGTGGAGGTGGAGGGGGTGGGCCGCATCCGGTCCAAGCGGATCATCCTCGCCACCGGCGCCGTGCCGGCGCCGCCCCCGGTGCCTGGTCTCGAGGAGGTGGGCTACCTGGACCACCACTCCGTCTTCGAGATCGACAGCCTCCCCGCCCGCGTCACCATCCTCGGGGGTGGACCCATCGGACTCGAGTTCAGCCAGATCTTCCGGCGGCTCGGGGCCGAGGTCACCGTGGTGGAGATGAGCGACCGGCTCCTCCCCAAGGAGGACCGGGACATGGCGGAGGTGCTGGGCCGGATCCTGAGGGGTGAGGGGATCGACATCCGCCTGGGAAGCCGAGCCGAGAAGGCGGAGCGCCGGGGGGAGGCGGTGGTGGTCCGCACCGACGACGGAGGCGAGATCGAAGGGGACGCCCTCTTCGTGGCCACCGGTCGACGCCCCGCCACCGACGGGCTCGAGCTGGATCGGGCGGGGGTCCGTCTCCAGGAGAACGGAGGCGTGGAGGTGGACGACCGGCTGCGGAGCTCCAACCCCCACGTCTGGGCCGCAGGGGACGTAGCCGGAGGCATGCAGTTCACCCATCTGGCAGAGGCCATGGCCAAGACCGCCCTCCGGAACGCACTGGTCCCGGGGTCCTCGACCATGGACTACGACCACGTGCCCTGGGTCACCTACACCGACCCGGAGCTCGCCAACATCGGGCTCTCCCAGGAGGAGGCGGAGGCGGAGGGGGGGACCACCTACCGGTACGGCTTCGACGACCTGGACCGCGCCATCGTGGAGGGGGCCACCGAGGGGTTGGTGAAGATCCACGCCGACGGCGGGGGCCGGATCCTCGGCGCGTCCATCCTGGGCGCCCACGCCGGAGAGCTCCTCTTCCCGCTGGTGCTCGCCCGGAGGAAGGGCCTCACCCTCTCGGACATTGCCGACACGATCTTCCCCTACCCCACCATGTCGGAGGGCATCAAGCGGGCCGCCAACGAATACCAGCGTGGCCGCCTGGACGGCCTGGGTGGCACCCTTCTGAAGAAGGTGATCTCGTGGACGACGTGAGCGAGTCTGCGGCAGAACGCCGGAGTGCCCTCCTCCGCCTCGCCTTCTTCGCGGCCCTCCTGGTCGGGGGACTCCTGGTGGCCTGGACCACGCCGGTGGGAGAGTACCTCAGCCGGGACGGCATCGGTCGGGCCATCGCCTGGCTTCGGGGGTCCACCTGGGCCCCGGTCATCTTCATCGCCATCTACGCCACCGCCACCGCGCTGGCCATCCCGGGCTCGGTGC
>CAKZOQ010000367.1 GCA_937136445.1 uncultured Gemmatimonadota bacterium | reverse complement strand
GCTACGGCAGCCCACGACAGAGGGACCCAGAGCGCCCCGGCCAGGGGAAGGCCGAGTCGCGGGAGGATCGCCGGCGTCGCTCCGGCCAGGCCACCGTCACCCGGGAAACCTCGGCGTTCGGTGAACCGGTACCGGACCTCGGCGAGATGGAACGAGCCGGCGGCGGAAGGTCGTCGGTACCCCTCTCGGTGGGTCCGTGCCTGACCTCAGAATCCCGACCGCAGGCAGTCCCCAGGTAGAAGCACCAGGACTCCGAGCACGATCTTCCGAAGTACCGTCCGAAGTCCCGGACGTCTCCGGTGATCAGGTGGGGCACCACCCCACCTACCGAAGCAACCTCGGATCCAACCGCAGCTCCTCCGGCTCTCCGATCCCGATGGCATCGAAGTCCGCGTGTCGCGGGTTGAGCAGGTAGTTGCACTCCTCCGGGACGAGGACGCTGGGCACCCGGAGCACCGCGGACGTCTGCGCCTCGAGCCACATGGCCCCGAACTGCTGGGAGGCCGGGGGCGGTGGGTACCGGGTCCAGCCCTCGGGCAGGTCGTCCAGGCCGGGGCTCGTCACCAGCTCCTCGTCGAACGACACCCCGATGAGCACGTAGGCAGGCACCACAGTGATGGACTGCAGCCCAGCCACGACCTCCAGGGCGGCCAGGGCCCGCGACTCGGACACGTAGACGGCGGGACGACCGGGGGGATTCCAGCGTCCCCCGTAGAGGCGAGCTCCCTCGCCGTCGAAGGCGTTGTCCGCATGGCGCCGCTTGACGATGCGCCAGGCGTGGAGCACTACAGCGGGATCCCGTGCTCGAGGCGGCCGATCACGTGCTCGACCTCCCGCGCCCCGATCTCGGAGGTGGCGAAGGCGAGCGGCGCCGACCCGTCCAGCGCCGGATGGGGCTGGAGCAGCCAACTCCGCGCGGCCTCCAGGTCGCCCTCGAAGAGCTGCAGCGACAGACCGAAGATGCGGGTCAGCCGAAGGAGGCGGTCGGACTCGCCCGCGTGCAGCTTCCCGGCGTCCTTGCGGCGAGCCAGGGTGCGCGGAGGGATGCGGACGAACTCGGCGAAGTGGGCCGTCGACAGGTCCAGGGCTCGGCGGACGCGTTCCAGCGCCTCGTACGACAACCCATCCTCGATGCGATCGTGAAGGCCGAGCGTATCGAAGGTGCGGAGTCCCAGGAGGGTCACATAGAAGTGCTCCTTCCGGGGACGGGAGGTGAGCTGGTCCCGGAGACGACGCACGGTGGCGGGTGCCTGCGATTCGCTGGTTGCCTGCATGGACCCCTCTATGTCGGCGTATGGCAGAACTTAGCACGCCATGTGGCAGACATCAACGATCGTCCGCTGGACCGGGGGGCCCCCCGGTCCTCAGGCCACCGCCGTCGCCTCCAGTTCGATCATGAGATCCGCTTTGAACAGCCGGTCCAAGCCGAGGGCGTGCAGGCCGGCTCGTAGCCGTCCGCCACGGTGTGGGGGGAGGACGTCCGCCTGCACAGCCTCAGACGGGGGGCGCCGATCTCGACGTGGCTCCGTCCCAGTCCGCCAGCCCCATCTCGGCCGCCACGGCCGTGCGCACGGCCTCGGCGCCCTCGTTCAGCGCCCCGAGCCCGAAGTCCATGCCGGGGATCACGCGGAGGGGGCGTTCGCCGGCCGGCGTGTCGATGACCCGCTCCAGCGCCTGGGAAAAGATGGCGGGGTCCTGGGCCATCTCGCCGTGCATCTCGGCGAAGCCGTCCATGAAGCCCAGGACGTGGCCATACGCCGACGCCAGCTCCGGGTCGTCCGCCCCGTGGACGTTCGACACGAAATCCGTGGCGAAGGGGCCGGGCTCCATGAGGACCACGTCGATGCCCAGGGGACCCAGCTCGTAGCGGAGTCCCTCGCTCAGCCCCTCGAGCCCGAACTTGCTGGCGCTGTAGAGGGAGTCGCCTACAAGGGCCGCCCGTCCCGAGAGGGAGCTCACCTGCAGGATGAGCCCCGAGCCCTGCCTCCGCATGGCGGGCAGGGCCGCCCGGGTCACCCGGAATGCCCCCACCAGGTTCACGTCCAGCTGGGCGGCGAACTGGTCCGGAGTCAGCGCCTCGGCGGGCCCCACGAAGCCGAGACCGGCGTTGTTGATGAGCACATCCAGGGCGGGCAGCGACTCGAAGGCGGCAGCCACGCTGGCGTCGGACGTCACGTCCAGCTCCGCCAGCTCCAGTCGGGCGCCCTCGCTCTCGGCCCAGGCGAGGAGCCCGTCGGCGGCGTCGCGGTTGCGGCCCGTCACGCCCCGCATGCTGGCGAAGACGCGGTGGCCGGCAGCGGCCAGGTGACGGGCGGCGTGATGACCGAAGCCGGAGCTGCAGCCGGTGATGAGGATGGTCCTGGACATGGTGGGCCGGGGGCTGGAGGGGGTCGATGCGGGTGAGGCCCGCGCGGGGGCGGGAACCCGACGAAGCATGGGGTCGGCCGGGCGACACCGCCACCCGCGGAGTCGGCCCGGCCCTCCCGCCTTCGGACGCGCTCGCCATCGCCTCGGCGGCGGGCCCGGAGACTACCGGACGAACGAACACCGCCATCGCCTCTCGCTCCGGGTTTGGACGGGCTCCCCATGCTTGCCCACTCAGACCGGATCGGCGCATTATGCCCCTCCCTGCTGATCCCCCCAGTTGCAGGAGGTCGGGATTCCTGACCCCGCTCCGGAGAAGCGGTCGCTCTTCGCGGAACTCATGGAGCGACGCGTGTCTCGTGTCGCGGCCATGTACGTGGTGGTGGCCTACGCGGGCCTCGAGGCGGCGGACCTCCTGCTTCCCGCTCTGGAGGCCCCCGAGTGGATCTTCCGGGTGTTGGTGGGGCTGGCCTTCAGCGGCTTCCCGGTGGCCGTGGTGTTGGCGTGGTTCTTCGACCTGACCCCGGCCGGCTTCGAGTCCACCGACTCGAAGGTCGTGCATGGAAGTCGGGCGGCGATCTGGCTGCGCCGTGGCCTGATGGCCCTCGTCGGTGTGGCGACGCTGGCGCTGGGAGCCCTCGCGCTCCGCCGCGGCCTGCCGGAGCCGGTGGTCTCCAACCCCGATCAGGTCATGGTCTTTCCCCTCGTCGTGCCGGAGGGAAGCGCGCTTTCCGCCTCGGTGGGCGAGGACATTTCCACGATGATCGGCCACGCCCTCGACCGGGCCGGCTCCCTGCGCTGGATCGACGCATGGTCCGCCATGGAGTCGGAACAGCAGGCCGACCCCAGACGGCTCACTCCGACGGTGGCCCGGGAGTTGGCCCGTGCCCGAGGAAGTGGACACTTCGTCCTCGGGCGGGTGGTCGGTGGAGCGGACTCGGCCGTCGTCCTCCTCGATCTGTTCGACGTCCGGGAACCGCTGCCGGTCCGGCGGGCCAGCGCCGAGGGCTCGTCGCAGGACCCCTGGCGCCTCGGGCTCCAGGCTGCGAACCAGCTCCTGACGGCCCTGATCGACGAGCCTCCCCAGGACTTCGGCGACCGGTTCACCCGGCGCGATCCAGCCGCCGTGGCCCATTTCCTCACCGGCGAATCGGCCTTCCGCCGCTCCCGCCACGCCGAGGCTCTCGGCGCCTACCGTCAGGCGTTCCAGGTGGACCCGGGCTTCGCGGACGCCGCCATCCGGGGGGCCCAGGCCGCCTCCTGGGAGCATCGGTCCGACGAGGCGGCCCTCATGGTTTCGGCGGCCTTGTCGTTGGACCTCGACCCCCGCGACCGAGCCTTCGCCGAGGGGATGCGCGCCTACCTCGAAGGGGATTCGGAGCGGGCCCTGGCGGCCCTGGAGCGCGCCGTATCCCTCGACCCGGAGATGGCCGCCGCCCACGCGCAGCTCGGCGAGACCTACCACCACCTCGCTCCCTCGCGCCGGCGTCCCGACTCCGTGGCCACGGTCGCATTCGAACGAGCCTACGCCATCGATTCCACCGCCAGCGGCGTCCTCTACCACCTGGCCCAGCATCGCATCCGATCCGGTGGGTCGACCGACGGGACAAGCCTGGCCGACCAGCTTCGCGGCTCGGCCTCCAATCCGGATCTCGTGGCCGAGATCGACCTGTCCGTGGGGTGCGTCACGGGAGGCCCCGGCGCGGTGGACTGGAGCAGCCTGGCCCACACCCACCCCGGGCCGCTGATGGAGGCGGCCGTGAACCTCGCGGCGGGGGACACGCGATGGGGGTGCGCCGAAGCCGCCTATCGGGCCCTCCTCGCCCACGACACGGTCACCACCGGATGGGAGGTGGGTCGGCGTTGGAGCAGCCTGAAGGGGCTCCACATGCTGCTGCTCGCCACGGGTCGCGTCGAGGAGGGGATGGTCCTCCTGGATTCGGCCCAGGTGTCCTTGGCAGCCCTTCGCCGCGTGGCCGATCCCACCGCCGCCGCGGAGCATCGCCCCTCGGAGCGAGACGAGACCCCGGTGCAGTTCGCCGAACTCCTCTTCCTCCTCGACGAGGCCGCCGGATACCCGACGGGAGGGCGAGCCGCAGCCGTGGCGGCCGAGAATCGCTCCCCCAGCGGTGCCTACGACTTCGACAACAACTTCCGCCTGTGGTTTCTGGGCGTGTGGGAGGCCTCCCGGGGAAACGCCGTGGCGGTCCGGGCCATCGCTCGGCGAATGGAGGCCCGGGTCGCGACACGGCCCGGAACGCCCCGGGATTCCCTCCTCGCCCGGGCCATGCAGGCCCACGCGGCCCTGGCGGAGGGCGATACGACCACGGCCCTCGAGGTCCTCCGCGCGCTCCGCCCCACCGGCGACGTCCAGTGGAACGCGGCCGACGCCCTCGGCCTGGAGCGCCTCACCCACGCTCGGGTCGCCCAGGCCCGGGGTCACGCCGCAGAATCCCGGGACGTCAGCACGTACCTCGAGGCCACTCCCAGCAGTTATCCCCTCTTCCTTCTCCCGGCCCTGGAGGTCCGGGCCGAAGCGATGGAGCAGTCGATGCGGCGATCCGACGCCCAGGCGATTCGACGAAGGATCGACCGGCTGGCCGGAACCTCTCCCTAGGATCCGCAGGCTTCGCGCCTTCCGAACGGGAGGGACGCGTCCCTCGGCGCATGACCAACACCCCTCACAGGAGCGACACAGATGGCGAACGACATGGAGAAGCTCGAACGGTACCTTCGGGAGCTCACGAAGTGGGCCGAGAAGGTGACCGAGTCCCTGGCAGCCCTCGAGGAGCGTACCGGAGGCGGCACCGGCGGGGGTCGAGGCCCCGGTCGTCCGCCGCCTCCACCCGACCTCGGCGGGGAAGCCTAGACCTGAACCCCCGGCCGGACCACCCGGTCGGGGGCCCCCCGCCCTCCCGGCCCGCCCCGCGGGTCTCCTCCCCGAGAATGCCGGACCATGAACCCAGACCCACCCGCCCGTCGAGCGCTCTGCATCGGGATCAACACCTATCCGGGCATGCTGCCGAACGAGCAGTTGAAGGGGTGCGTCAACGACGCTCGCCTGGCCGCTCAGGTGCTCCGCGATGTCTTCGATTTTCCCGAACGGAACGTGCGACTCCTGCTGGAGGCGGACGCGTCCCGGGACGGCATCCTCGGCGCCCTCGACCGACTGGTGGACGAGACCGAGCCCGACGACGTGGTGGTGGTGCACTACTCGGGGCACGGGTCCTGGACGTGGGACGAAGACGACGAGGAAGCCGACGGGAAGGACGAGACCATCATGCCCGCCGACTCCGGCCGCGGCGACCACCCCAACCGGGACATCCTCGACGACGAGATCCGCGCGGTCCTGGTGGCCCTGAGCGCGAAGACCCCCCACGTGACCTTCGTGTTCGACTGCTGCCACTCGGGCTCGATCACACGGAGCGCTTCGGGCCGACGCGGGCGGTCCGTTCCCGGCCCATCCCGCGGGGACCCCCGTCCACCTCCGGTCCGGGACGTCGCTCGTGCGCGCCTGGCGGAGAGCCCCCGGCCCCTCAGCCGTTCGGGCCTGGGAGGCGGTCCTCGGGATCGGTACGTGCTGGTGGCCGGCTGCCACGACGAGGAGGAGTCGTACGAGGACGTCCGGGAGGACGGCACGTACCACGGCGCCCTGAGCTTCTTCTTCTACGGATACCTGGCACGCCGAGGGCACGGCGTCACCTACGGCGAGGTGTTCGACCACGTCTCCACGGCCGTGACCGGGGCCAACGATCGCCAGCACCCCCAACTCGAAGGTTCGCCGGAGCGGACGGTCTTCGGGGTGGGCTCGGGGCCGGTGCACCGATCTCTTCTCGTGGCGTCGCGCCACGAAGACACGGTGGTCGTGCGCGCCGGCCTCGCCCAGGGTCTCCGGGTCGGCTCCACCTGGACGGCGCTCCCCTCGGGCGTCGGCGAGGACCCCCTCGGCGTCGTCGAGATCACGGCGGTGTCCGCCACCTCCGGACGGGGCCGGATCGTGGAGGAGGTCGACCCCGCCCGTCCCGTCGGGCCGACCTGCCGCCTCCGGGAGAAGGAGCATCCGTGGGGCGACTTCCGCTTCCCGGTGCACCTGGCCCGCTCCGAGGACGGCGGCGCAGGGGAGGAGGAGGGGCTCTGGGATGACGTCGCCGCAGCGGTGGACGACTCGGGGCTCCTGCGCAGAGCCGAGACGGCTGCGGAGGCCGAGCTCGTGGTCCATCGGCTGGACCCCGACCGCGTCGGGGACGAGGGCACGCCGGAGATCCCCGGGCTGGCCGAGCCCGCCTGGGTGGTGGTGGGCCGGTCGGGTGGGCTGGGGGTCCCCCCCCAGGCGGCCACCGACCCGACGCCGCTGGTCCGCAACCTCGAGCGGGTGGCGCGCTACCGTCACGCGCTCTCGCTGGCGAACCCGTCCCGCACCAGCGAGTTGGCCGGCCAGGTCCGGGTGGAGTTGCTCCGGGCTCCGGCAGCTCCCGCCGACGCGCGCGACGATCCCACCCGCTTCGAGGTGGCGGAACCCGAGACCCGGGGCGGCTCGGTCGTCATGGCC
>CAKZOQ010000366.1 GCA_937136445.1 uncultured Gemmatimonadota bacterium | reverse complement strand
AGCTGTCGAAGGCCGCCAGCCATCCCCGGAGGCGCTCCGGCGTGTCCCGCTCCGGGTCCACGGTGACGAACACCACCTCCACCCGCTCCCGCACCTCGGGGCTCACCTGGTCCAGAGCCCGGGCCAGAGTGGCCATCTGAACCGGGCAGATGTCGGGGCAATAGGTGTAGCCGAAGAAGAGGAGGGCGATCTCACCTCGGGTCTCTTCATGGAAGTCGTAGGGCTCCCCGGAGGCGTCGGGCATGCTGAAGTCCACCTTCCCCAGGGGCTGTGCAGGCTTGATGCCGCGCAAGGGGAGGTCGGCGATGTCCGGCAGCGGGCGGGGCTCGGGCTCCCCGCAGGCCGAGGCGGCGGCGAGGAGGACGAGGAGGACGAGGCGCAGCGGGGCGGCCCGGAGGGTCATGGAGCAGGGGGTGAGGTGTGGGGTCGGGGCTCGGGGATGGAGGTATCCCCGGATCGCCCGTGGGGTCCCCCCTCCCTGGACTCCCACCCGCGGCCTGCGGTAGGTTGGGACGCCATGGAAGCCCTGATCCTCATCCTCGTCCTCCTTTTTTCCGTGGTGGTCCACGAGGTCGCCCACGCCTGGCAGGCCCGTCGCGAAGGCGACACCACCGCCGAGGACCTGGGCCGGATCACCCTGAACCCACTCCCGCACATCGATCCCGTGGGATCGGTGCTGGTGCCGCTCCTCCTGTATGCCTCCGGGACGAGCTTCCTCTTCGGGTGGGCCAAGCCGGTGCCGGTGAACCCCGCCAACTACGGCGACCCCAAGTGGGGCGACATCCGGGTGTCGCTGGCCGGCATCATCTCCAACCTGGGGCTGGCCGCCGCCGCCACCTTCCTCACCATTGGGGCGGTCTGGCTCCAGGGGGCCATGGGGGCCTCGGCGCTCACCGAAGGGCTCCTCATCGCCGCACGGTACGGGATCCTCATCAACCTGGTGCTGGCCTTCTTCAACCTCATCCCCATCCCGCCGTTGGACGGCTCCCACGTCCTCTTCCACTTCCTCCCCCGTCCGCTGGCCCTCAAGTATCGGGAGGCGGGGCGTTTCGGCCTCCTCATCGTCATGGGGCTTCTCTTCCTGGTGCCCGGCGCCTTGCGGGTGGTGTTCTGGCCGGTGAGCGAGATCATGGGCCTCGCCGACCGGTTCATCCGGCTGTGGATCTAGAAGGGTGGTGACGACGTGAGGACGGCGTGGACCTGACCGTCGTCGATGGGACCCAGGAGCGACAGGGGTACTTCCTGGTGGATCTGGAGCGTTTCCAGGGACCGCTGGACCTCCTGCTGCACCTGATCCGCACGCAGGACATCGACGTCTTCGACATCCCCATCGCCACCATCACCAACCAGTTTCTCCGGGCCATCCGGGAGGTCCGGACCCACGACCTGGACGGGGCGGGGGAGTTCCTGGAGATGGCGGCGAGCCTGGTCCGGCTGAAGGCCCAGATGCTCCTTCCGCGGTCCACCGAGGACGAGGACGAAGACCCCCGGGCCGAGTTGGTGCGTCGCCTCCTGGAGTACGAGCAGATCCGGGAGATCTCTCAGCGGATGTCCGCCGCGGAGGCCGACCGCGCGCGGCGCTTTTCCAAGGGCTTCGTGCCGCCTCGTCCCCGGAAGCCCCTCCACGAGACCCCTCTGGAGACCACCTGGGAGGAGGTGCTGGAGGCCGCCATGGCCGTGGAGCTCCCCCAGGTCCGGAACCACGAGCACCGGGTCACCACCCGGACGGTGGCCATGGAGGACAAGGTCGTCCTCATCCTGGACACGCTGAAGAAGGCGACACGGGTGGAGTTCAGCCGGCTGCTGGATGGCTTCCAGGACCGGATGCACGGGGTCATGACCTTCCTCGCGGGTCTCGAGCTCACCCGGCGGCGGATGCTCTTCCTCCGTCAGGCCCGACCCTTCGCCGAGCTCTGGATCTACCGGCGGGACGACGACGACGGGGACGCTCCCGCGGGGCTCGAAGAGACGGTGGAGGTCCCAGCCGACGATCCGACGACGACCGACGAGCCGCACGAACCAGGAGACCCGGCGTGAATGCCCACAGCATCGTGGAGGCGGTCCTCTTCGCCTCCGACGCTCCCCTCACCGCCGACGAGATCGCCCGGGCCGACGAGTCCTTGGACGAAGACGACGTCGAGCAGGCCCTTCAGTTCCTTCGGGCGGAGTACGACGACGCCGAGCGCTCCTTCCAGATCATGGAGGTGGCCGAGGGCTGGCAGATCCTCACCCGGCCGGAGTTCGCCCCCTACCTGGAGCGGTTCGACACCGTGCCCCGTCCCTCCCGGCTCTCGGGCCCCGCCCTGGAGGCGCTGGCCATCATCGCCTACCGGCAGCCCATCGGCCGGGTGGAGGTGGAATACATCCGGGGGGTGGGCTCCTCGGGGGTCATCAAGACCCTCCAGGACCGCCAGCTCGTCGAGGTGGTGGGGCGGGGGGAAGGCTTGGGCCGGCCGCTGCTCTACGGGACCACCTCGTTCTTCCTCGAGCACTTCGGCTTCCGGTCCATGGAGGATCTGCCGCGGCCCGACGAGCTTCCGGTGGTCCTGAGGGATCGAGCCCCCTTGGACCTCGACGAAGACGACGACGGGGACGAACCCGAGGCGCAGGGTGAGATGGCGCTGGGGGACGGGGCTTCCGACCGCGGAGAGCTCATCCTCGCGGGCGACGCCGACCCGGACGGTAGCGACGACGGCCGGGCGCCGGAGCCGGCGGACGACGACGGCGAAGGTGGGGACGACTCCGAGGGGGGATGGTGGCTCGCCGACGAGACCGACCCGGACCCATCCACCGCCGACGCCGAGCCGGAGGGGCGGTAGCCCGTGTCCCAGCGCATCCAGAAGTACCTCTCCCGGGCTGGCGTCGCCTCCCGACGAGAGGCGGAGCGGCTCATGTTGGCCGGCCGCGTGCGGGTGAACGGCACCCTGGTGACGGAGCTCGGCTCCCAGATCGATCCGGAGCACGACACGGTGGAGGTGGACGGCCGGGAGGTGAGCCTGCCGAAGCCTCGCTGGGTGGCCCTCCACAAGCCGCTGGGCGTCCTCACCACCCGGGACGACCCTCACGGTGGGCGCACCGTCTATGACCTCCTGCCTGGAGATGCCGGCGGGCTGCGCTACGTGGGACGCCTGGACAAGGATACCGAAGGCCTCCTCCTGCTCACCAACCAGGGGGACGCCGTCCACGCCCTCACCCACCCGAGCAACGAGGTGGAGCGGGAGTACGAGGCCATCGTGGCGGGGGTGCCGACCCAGGCCGTCCTCACGCGCCTCACCGGAGGCGTGACGTTGGAGGACGGCCCAGCGCGGGCGGCGTCGGCGAGCCTGCTGAAGACCCATGGCGACCGGGGGCGGGTGCGCCTGGTCCTCACGGAGGGCCGGAATCGCGAGGTCCGTCGCATGCTGGAGGCGGTGGGCCACCCGGTCCTGGGGCTCCGACGGACCCGCTTCGGCTCCGTCCGCCTGGGCGGGCTGGGGTCCGGGGAGTGGAGAGAGCTGGGGGGGAAGGAACGGAGGCGGCTTCGGCGCGACGCCGGGCTGGACCCGGACCCTGGCGGGTAGGGTCCCTCTTCCGGGCGTCGGGCCCGGCTCCTACCCTGTACGGCAAGGCTCCGCCCATCGCCCGTCGTCCTACGTCCGGTCCACCATGACCCTCCCCGACAGCCTCACCGTCCTCGATCACCCCCTGATCCGCCACAAGCTCCACCTGCTCCGGGACGTCTCCACGCCCAGCAAGCTGTTCCGGGAGGTGGTGATGGAGCTGACCATGCTCATGACCTACGAGGTCACCCGGGACCTGGATGAGAAGGAGGTGGAGGTCCGTACGCCGCTGGAGACCTTCACCGCGCGGCGGTTGGGCGGCCCGGAGCTGGTGGTGGTGCCCATCCTCCGGGCCGGATTGGGGATGGTGGAGGGGGTGCTGAGGCTCCTGCCCCACGCCCTGGTAGGCCACGTTGGGCTCTCCCGGGACGAGGAGTCGCTGCAGCCGGTGGAGTACTACTTCAACCTGCCGCCGGACCCCGAGGAGCGGCGGTTCCTGGTGGTGGACCCCATGCTCGCCACCGGCGGATCGGCCTCGGCAGCGGTGGCGGGGCTTCGGTCCAGGGGCGCGACCCGGGTGTCGTTGATGTGCCTGGTGGCGGCACCGGAGGGCGTCCGCGCGCTGGCGGAGGCGCACCCGGAGGTGCCGGTCTTCGCCGCGGCGCTGGACCGGGAGCTCAACGACCAGGGGTTCATCCTCCCCGGCCTCGGCGACGCCGGGGACCGCCTCTACGGGACCCGATGATGGACCGGTGCCGGAGGGCATGGATCCGGGGCGTCGTCACAGCGCTCGTGCTGTGGGGGACGGCCTGTGGTGGAGAGGCCGGCTCCGGAGCCCCGGATGGGGGAGCGGCGGCGGGCGCCTCCGCTCCCGAGGTGGCTGCCTTCCTCCTCCGCCACCTCGAGGCCCTGGAGGCCCGGGACTCGGCGCAGCTTCGGCAGATGTACGCCCCGACCTTCGTCTGGCTGGAGGACGGGGCCGTACGGTACCGCCGGGTAGAGGAGGTGCTGGCGGGCCTCGAGTCCCTCCCCGCGGAGACGGGTCTTCGCACGGTCATCGGGGAGGTGGAGGCCCTTCCCGCGGGGCCGGGGGCGGTCCACGCCTGGACGCCCTTCGCCACCACCCTGGGGGAGGGGCCCGAGGCCTTCACCTTCTCCGGGGTCCTGAGCTACGTCCTGGAACGACGCCCCACCGGAGGGTGGATCATCGTGGGTGGACACACGTCTACCGATGGATGAGGTGAAGCACGCTAACACGTTCTAGTGAAAGCTTTTTCGCCTCTTCCACATCTCGGGATGGAAGAGGAGGAGCACCGTGTAGATCTCCAGGCGTCCCACCAGCATGAGGAAACTCAAGACCGCCAGCGCCGGGTCGGAGATCCAGGCGTAGTTGTCGGTGGCACCCACGTCGCCGAAGCCCGGACCCACGTTTCCGACCGTGGCGATGCTCGCCCCGATGGCGGTGAGGAGGTCCATCCCCAGGAAGCTCATGGCCACCGCACCGGCGAGGCAGAGGAGAAGGTAGAGGATGACGAAGCCGACGATGTTGGCCATGACCTCCTCGCGCACCGGCTTCCGACCCACCCGCGCCACGAGGACGGCCCGGGGGTGGAGGTGCCGACGGAGCTCGTTGGCCGTCTGCTTCAGGAGGAGAAGGACCCGCACCGCCTTCACCCCTCCCCCGGTGCTCCCGGCCATCCCGCCGACGAAGAAGAGCGCGAAGAGCACCATCTGCGCCGCCGGCATCCAGAGCTCGTAGTCCGCCGAGACGAAGCCCGTGGTGGTGACGATGGCAACCACCTGGAAGACGGCGTCCCGGATCGCCGGCTCCACCCCGGCCGCCCCGTAGCTCCCGGCAGCCAGGTTCACCACGGCGATGACGGCTGCCGCCGCCACCACCACCCCCGTGAAAAAGCGCCACTCCCGGTCCTTCCAGTAGGTGAAGGAGCCCGTCGCGGCACGGAAGTGGAGGCTGAAGTTCACCCCCGCCAGGTACATGAAGACGACGGTGACCCAGTGGATGTAGGCGGAGTCGTAGGCGGCGATGGAGGCGTTCCGGGTGCTGAAGCCTCCGGTGGCCATGGTGGCGAAGGCATGGTTCACCGCGTCGAAGGCACCCATGCCGCCCAGCAGGTAAAGGGCGGCCTCCGCCGCCGTCAGACCCACGTAGACGAACCAGAGGAGCTTGGCCGTCTGCGTGATCCGCGGCCGGAGCCGTTCCGGCGTGGGCCCCGGCACCTCGGCCTGGAAGAGCTGCATCCCACCCACCCCCAGAAAGGGGAGGACGGCGATGACCAGCACGATGATGCCCATCCCACCGAGCCAGTGGGTGAGGGAGCGCCAGAAGAGGATGCCGTGGGGGAGGGACTCGATATCACGAAAGATGGTCGCGCCGGTGGTGGTGAAGCCCGACATGGCCTCGAAGACCGCCGGCATCGGGCTCTCCACCACCCCGGTGAGGAGGTAGGGGAGAGAGCCGAAGAGGGCAGTGGCCGTCCACGCCAGGGTCACGATGGCGAAGCCTTCGCGCTGGGTGAGGTCGCCCTCGAAGCGCGTCAGGCGGTAGGCGGCCAGACCCACCCCGGCGGTGATCCCCGCCGAGAGGAGGAAGGCAGGCGCGTCGCCGTCGCCGTACCCCAGGGCCACCCCGGCGGCCGCCACCATGGCCAGCGCGACGAAGACCTGAAGGAGCCCCACCACGTTGGCGATCTTCCGGAGGGACATCAGCGGCGCCCCGTCATGCGTCGAAGAGCGCCTCGATCTCCGGGATG
>CAKZOQ010000365.1 GCA_937136445.1 uncultured Gemmatimonadota bacterium | reverse complement strand
GCCAGGTAGGCGGCGATGAAGAGGCTGATGACGACCCAGGACTCCATCAGCGGCGCGGAGTCGGGGACGGGCCGTCGTCCGGCGGCGGAGCGTCCACCTCCAGGCCCGGGGGCTGGGGGAGGGCGGGGCCGCCGGGTCGGTGGCGCCCCTCCACCCGGTCCAGCCCCCAGAGCACCCCCACCGAGGCCGCCACCCAGAGCGCCGGCCAGGCGAAGGAGAAGGGCAGGCCCAGCACGAGCGGCTCGATGCGGGCGGCGGGCATCGCCCCCGGCCAGATCACCGCCACCAGCATCACCGAGAACCAGGTCCCGGTCAGGACCCGCGCCGTCCGGAGGCTCACCGGCCCTCCCGGAGGAGCTCCAGCGGCACCCGGGTGCCGTATTCCGTGGCCCCGCTCAGCCGGCTGAAGTAGCTCCACGCCGCCTCCGAGACCGCCTCCATGAGGGGCCCGCCGTCGCCGCCGTAGTTGGACATGACGGAGAAGGCGTAGGGGCGGCCGTCCAGCGGCACCAGCGCCCAGACGGTGGCGACGCCGGTGATCCCGCCGGGCTTGAAGGCCACCGGCACGTCGCCGGGGAGGGGTGCCCGGATGGGGTGCCCCTTGGGCAGCGAGAGGATCTCCACGACCCGGTCGCAGGAGGCCGTCTCCATGGGCAGGTCGCAGCGATGGAGCCGCTCCATGAGGGTCACGGCGTCCCGTGGGGTGGAGAGGTTCTCGTTGCCCCGAGCCGACTCCTCGGGGCGGATCATCTTCCGCTGCAGAAGGGTCTGCTGGGCGCCCAGCGAGGCCGAGAGCCGGTTCACCTCGTCCATCCCGAGGGCGTCGATGAGGACGTTGGTGGCGGTGTTGTCCGAGTAGAGGATCATGTAGACGGCGTGGTCCTCCAGGGAGAGCTCCGTGCCCCCGTCGGTGAGCCAGCGGAGGACGCCGCTGCCCCCGGTGCGCACGGCGTCGGTCACCGCCACCCGTTGCTCCAGGAGCCCCGGCTCCTCCTCCGCTCGCCGGAAGAGCTCCAGGAGGATGGGCACCTTGATGGCGCTGGCCTGGGGAAAGAGGAGCTCGTCGCGGACGGCGAAGCGGCGCCCGTCGGTCAGGTCCACCACATGGACGCCAGCGACGCCGTCGTAGCCCCGGACGATCTCCTCGAGCTCCGCCTGGAAGCCCTCGGCGAGGAGGGCCCGGTGGGGCTGCTGGGCCTCGAGGGTCGCGGACGACGGCACCAGCGGCAGCCAGGTGGAAAGGGCCAGCGCCAGGAGGCAGAGCAGCAGTCGGACGACGGAGCCAGGCGGTGGAGACGAGGGCGGCATGGGGGCGTCCAGCGGTGGGTGAGGGAGGTCCTGGAGGGCGACGGGGCTATCGTACGCCGCCCCCGGGCCCCATGCCATCCTCTCCCGAGCATGTAGATTATGGGCGTCCGAGCTTCCCCCTCTCCGCAGCCCCTTCCGCTCATGCCCATCGCCACCCCCGAACAGTTCGCCCAGATGCTGGATGCCGCCCAGGAAGGCGGGTACGCCTATCCGGCCATCAACTGCACCTCCATCCTCACCCTCAACGCGGCGCTGAAGGGCTTTCACGAGAGCGGATCCGACGGGATGATCCAGTTCTCCACCGGGGCAGGCTCCTTCGCCTCCGGCCTCACCGCCAAGGACTCCGTGGCGGGGTGCGTCGTCCTGGCGGAGGCCGCGCACCGTCTGGCGGAGCAGTACGACTGCCTGGTGGCCCTCAACACGGACCACTGTCAGCCGGACAAGGCCGAGGGCTTTCTGAAGCCCCTCATCGAGGAGACGGCCCGACGGCGAGACCGGGGGGAGAACAACCTCTTCCAGAACCACATGCTGGACGCGT
Source organism: uncultured Gemmatimonadota bacterium (assembly GCA_937136445.1). GTDB lineage: Bacteria > Gemmatimonadota > Gemmatimonadetes > Longimicrobiales > Gaopeijiaceae > JAJCZZ01. The sequence continues at coordinate 1,975 of CAKZOQ010000365.1, read as the reverse complement.
CGGTGCTTTCGTTGGAGGAGAACATCGCCATCTCCAAGGAATACCTGGCGCTCTGCGCCAAGCACGAGATCGTGCTGGAGGTGGAGGCAGGCGTCGTGGGCGGAGAGGAGGACGGCGCGGCAGGCTCGGCGGACACGCCGGCGGAGAAGCTCTATACCACGCCGCAGGACATGCTGGCCGTCTACGAAGCCCTCCACGACCTGGGCCGCTTCACCTTCGCCGCCACCTTCGGCAACGTCCACGGCCACTACAAGCCCGGCACCGTCCAGCTCCGGCCCCACATCCTCCGGGACGGCCAGCAGGCCGTCATCGACAAGTACGGCGAGGAGGCGGAGATGGACCTGGTCTTCCACGGAGGGAGCGGGAGCCGACTCGAGGAGATCCGGGAAACGCTGGGCTACGGCGTGGTGAAGATGAATGTGGACACCGACACCCAGTACGCCTTCACCCGACCCATCGTCGATCACCTGTTCAGCAACTACCAGAGTGCGCTGAAGATCGACGGCGAGGTGGGGGACAAGAAGATCTACGACCCCCGGTCCTACCTGAAGAAGGCCGAGCAGTCCATGTCCGAGCGCGTGGCGGTGGCGTGCTCCGACCTCCTGAGCGAAGGCCAGAGCCTCCACGGCCAGATCTGAGCGCCGCCCCGCCCGTGGCAGAAACCGAGGGAGGGGTTCGGCGTATCCTGGGACGAGCGTCCCGGTGCGTCCTCTCCTCGCGGGAGCCTCCCATGCAACGAACGGCGGGGCACCTGGCGGCCGTCCTGGCCGTCGCCCTCCTCCTGGTGATCTCCTGGGCCTCCCCGCGCCCGCTGGCCGGGCAGGAGGTCCACGGGCAGGTCACGGCGGTGGACGGCACGCCCCTCGTGGGCGGCTACGTGGCCCTCAGCCGGGGGGGCGAGGTGGTGGTCTCCGGCATCACGGGAGACGATGGTCGCTTCCGGCTCCCGGTCCTCGAGCCCGGTCTCTATACCCTGGAGGCGGAGTACCTGGGGTACGGCTCCGCCATCACCGAGGTGGAGGCCGGGCCCGCCGAACTCGCCCCGGTGATCCTCACCCTCTCCCGTCGGGCCATCCAGCTCGAGGGACTGGTGGCCGAGGCCGAGCAGGAGTGCGACATCCCGCCGGAGCTGGGGGCGCGGGTGGTGGAGCTCTGGGACGAGGTCTCCAAGGTCTTCCAGGTGGCCGTCGTGGCCGAGTCCCGGGAGCTGTACCACTTCGAGGCGGAGCGATGGACCCGGACGCTGGATCTGGAGCGTCTTCAGGTCCAGGGGGAGCAGCGCGAGTCCCGCTCGGGCCTTCAGCGGGGCAGTCCCTTCGTGAGCCTCCCTGCCGAGAACCTGGCGGAGAACGGCTACATCCGGCAGGACTCCACCGGCCGCAACGTCTACCTGGCGCCGGACGCCCGGGTGCTCCTCTCCGACGCCTTCCAGGCCACCCACTGCTTCGGCGTGACGCTGACGCCGCCAGAGGACGGGGAGCGGGACTGGGTGGGGATCCAGTTCACCCCCCGGGACCTGGACGCCCGGGACATCGAGGGAACGCTCTGGATCGAGTCCGACGGCTACGGGCCCCGCCGCCTGGACTACCGGTACCGGAACCTCCCCTGGGACTTCCGTTCGGATCAGGTGGGGGGACGGCTCTCCTTCGACCGGCTCCCCGACGGGCCCTGGATCGTCCGTGCCTGGCGGATCCGCATGCCCAAGGTGTCCCAGGCCCACTACCGACTCACGCGCCAGCTCTCCGCCCAGCAGCGCTGGTTCATGGACGGAATCACCGAAGTGGGCGGCGAGGTGGTGCGGGCGCTGGGGCCCGGCGGCGTCATGGTCCGCTTCGGCAATCCGGGCCGGATCACCGGTGTGGTGGAGGAGCGCGGGGGTGAGGGGGTGGGGCAGGGGCGCGTCGAGCTCACCGGCACGCACTTCCGGGCCCGCACCGACCAGGTGGGCAACTTCGAGCTCCAGGAGGTGCCGGCG